>NZ_JALQDZ010000029.1:0-66809 GCF_023630985.1 Caballeronia sp. ATUFL_F1_KS39
AATACGGGATCCGGCGAAGCGGCAGCAGCAAAGAAAGTGAGTGCCGCCCCGCACAGGGGCAGTGCTAATAGACCGACGCCAAATCAGGACTTAACGAAAGCCGAAGAAAAAATACAGGAACCCTAAAGGACATCGAAAATGAACTACGAAGTGATAGTGACCTGCGCAGTAACCGGCGCTGGCGACACGACCGGCAAGCACCCTTCCATCCCAGTCACGCCGAAGCAAATAGCCGAAGCAGCGATAGAAGCGGCCCGCGCGGGCGCCACCGTCGCCCACTGCCACGTTCGCGACCCGAAGACAGGAAGAGGCAGCCGCGACCCCGCGCTATACCGCGAAGTGGTAGACCGCATCCGCTCATCGGACACGGACGTGATCATCAACCTCACCGCAGGCATGGGCGGCGACCTGGAGATCGGCGCCGGCGAAGACCCGATGCGCTTCGGCAAAGGCACCGACCTCGTCGGCGGCCTCACGCGCCTCGCGCACGTCGAAGAACTGCTGCCCGAAATCTGCACGCTCGACTGCGGCACGCTCAATTTCGGCGACGGCGACTACATCTACGTATCGACGCCCGCGCAACTGCGCGCCGGCGCCAAACGCATCCAGGAACTCGGCGTGAAGCCCGAACTGGAAATTTTCGACACGGGCCATCTGTGGTTCGCCAATCAACTTCTGAAAGAAGGCCTGCTCGACAACCCGCCGCTCTTTCAACTGTGCATGGGTATTCCGTGGGGCGCACCGCCCGACACCGGCACGATGAAAGCCATGGTCGATAACCTCCCGCCCGGCGCGCATTGGGCCGGCTTCGGCATCGGCCGCATGCAGATGCCGATGGTCGCGCAAGCGATGCTCCTCGGCGGACACGTGCGCGTCGGTCTCGAAGACAACCTGTGGCTCGATCGCGGCGTGCACGCGACCAACGGCGCGCTCGTCCAGCGCGCGGTGGAAATCATCGAGCGGCTCGGCGCACGCGCGCTCACGCCCGCGGAAGGCCGCAAGAAGCTCGGCCTCCCGGCGCGCGGCGAACGCCTGCTGGAAAAACGCATCGCGGAACAATTCGCCTGAACCGACAAGGACACGAAGACATGCAAGTCAAGCAATTCGCCGCGCTCGGCGCGGGTGTGATCGGCAGCGGCTGGGTGGCGCGCGCCCTCGGAGCAGGACTCGACGTCACCGCGTGGGATCCCGCGCCCGGCGCCGAAGCGCAACTGCGCGCGAACGTCGCGAACGCGTGGCCGGCGCTCGAGCGCGTCGGACTGGCGCCGGGCGCGTCGCAACAACGATTGCGCTTCGTCGATACCGTCGAGGAATGCGTCGCCCATGCCGACTTCATCCAGGAAAGCGCGCCCGAACGCGAGGAACTCAAGCTCGCGCTGCACGAACGCGCGAGCCGCGCGGCGAAGCCCGATGCGATCATCGCGTCGTCGACGTCCGGCCTTCTGCCGACCGACTTCTACGCGCGCGCCGTGAATCCGCAGCGCTGCGTCGTCGGGCATCCGTTCAATCCGGTGTATCTGCTGCCGCTCGTCGAAGTGCTCGGCGGCGAAGCGACATCCGGCGAAGCGATCGAAGCCGCGATGTGCTTCTACGCGTCCATCGGCATGCGGCCCTTGCGCGTGAGGAAGGAAGTGCCCGGCTTCATCGCGGACCGGCTGCTCGAAGCGCTCTGGCGCGAGGCGCTGCATCTCGTCAACGACGGCGTCGCGACAACCGGCGAAATCGACGACGCCATCCGCTACGGCGCGGGCATCCGCTGGTCGTTCATGGGCACGTTCCTGACCTACACGCTGGCGGGCGGCGAAGCGGGCATGCGACACTTCATGCAGCAGTTCGGCCCCGCGCTCGAATTGCCGTGGACCAAACTCGTCGCGCCGAAACTGACCGACGAACTCATCGACCGCGTCGTCGACGGTACGTCGAATCAGACGAACGGACGCGGCATCAAGGAACTGGAGCGTTATCGCGACGACTGCATCGCGAGCGTGATCGAGGCGATCGCGCAGGCGAAAGCGCGTCACGGGATCGAAGACTAACGGAACCGCAAGGCACCACGATGACCTATCGCGACACCGTCAAACCCGAATGGGTCGACTACAACGGCCATCTGCGCGACGCGTTCTACATGCTGATCTACAGCCTCGCGACCGATGCCTTCATGGACCGCATCGGTCTCGACGACGCGGGCCGCCGCGCACGCCAGCGCACGCTCTACACGCTCGAAGCGCATGTCACGTATCTGCGCGAGATCAAGGAGGGCGCGCCGGTGCGCGTCGAGTGGCGCGTGATCGCGCATGACAAAAAGCGCGTGCATCTCTATATGGAGATGTTCGAAGGCGACGCGACGGAGGCCGTTTGCGCGTGCGAGCAGATGCTGATGCACATCGATTCGAGCGGCGCGCCGAAATCCGCATCGTTCGATGATGACATCGCCGCGCGCATCGCCGCCGAACCTGCGGTCGCGCCGAAGGACGCGCGTTACGCGGGCCGCGTGATCGGCTTGCCGGCGCGCGCTTCGTCGGCGGCCGCGCCGGCCTGAGCGCGCCACGTCCGCAGCAAGAGCGCGTTCGTGACGACGCTCACGCTCGAAAACGCCATCGCCGCGCCCGCGAACATCGGATCGAGCAGGCCGAACGCCGCGAGCGGAATGCCGATCAGGTTGTAGACGAACGCCCAGAACAGATTCTGCTGAATCTTGCGATACGTGCGCCGCGAAATATCGATCGCGTCCGCGACGAGCGCCGGATCGCCGCGCATCAGCGTGATGCCGGCCGCCTCGATCGCGACGTCGGTGCCGCTCGCCATCGCGATGCCGATATCGGCGGCGGCGAGCGCGGGCGCATCGTTGATGCCGTCGCCGGCCATCGCCACGATGCCTTCGTTCGACGCCTTGAGTTGCGCGACGACGCGCGCCTTGTCGTCGGGCAAGGTCTGCGCGAACACGCGTTCCGGCGCGATACCCAACGCGCGCGCGACGGCTTGCGCGCTGCCTTCGTTGTCGCCGGTGACGAGCGCGCTCTTCACGCCCATGCGCGCAAGACGTTCGATTGCATCGCGCGCGGTCGGCTTGACGGTATCGCCGAACGCGAGCAGCGCGAGGACTTCTCCGTCGAGATCGATCAGCCACGAGATCGTGTTCCCTTGCGCTTCGAGTTCGCGAGCGCGCGCGGCGAGCGTCGGCGGCACGTCAAAACCCAGTTCCGCGACCCAGCGCGCACTGCCGATCGCGATGCGCCGCGCGCCGACGTTCGCCTCCACGCCCCGTCCGGCGACCGCGCGCGCCGCGCTCGCCTCGAAGCGCGGTGCGTGGCTCGCGGCGGCGGCGACGGCCTTCGCCAGCGGATGCTCGCTCATGCGCTGCACGGCGGCGGCGAGTCCGAGCGCTGCGCTCCGATCCTGCCCCGGCGCGGCATCGAACGCGACGAGGCCCGGCTTGCCGACCGTCAGCGTGCCGGTCTTGTCGAATGCGACGATCTTGATCGCGTGCGCCTGTTCGAGCGCCTGCGCGTCCTTGATGAGAATGCCCTGACGCGCCGCGACGCCGGTCCCGGCCATGATCGCGGTCGGCGTCGCGAGGCCGAGCGCGCACGGGCACGCGATCACGAGCACCGCGACCGCGTTCAGCAGCGCCGTTTCTGCATCGGCGCCGTGCAGCAGCCAGCCGATGAGCGTGACGAGCGCGATCGCGAGAATTGCCGGCACGAACACCGCCGATACGCGATCGACGAGCCGCTGGATCGGCGCCTTCTCCGCCTGCGCCGATTCGACCAGCCGGATGATGCGCGCGAGCGTCGTTTCCGCGCCGATCGCCGTGGTTTCGATCGCGATCACGCCTTCGCCGTTGATCGAGCCGCCGGTCGTGCGCGCGCCGGGTTCCTTCGCGACCGGCAGGCTTTCGCCGGTAATCAGCGATTCGTCGATGTGCGTGCGGCCCTCGCGCACGATGCCGTCCACCGGCACGCGCTCGCCCGGCCGCACGATGGCGATATCGCCGATACGCACGTGAGCGAGCGGCACTTCGCGTTCGCGCGCCGGATCGTCGCGGTCGCGCACGCGGGCCTTGTCGGGACGCAGCGCGTTGAGCGCGCGGATCGCGTCGGCGGTCTGGCGCTTGGCGCGCGCTTCCAGCCATTTGCCGAAGCGCACCAGCGTAATGACGACCGCCGACGCCTCGAAGAACAGATGCTCCGTCATGCCGCCGTGCGCGAACATCTGCCAGACGGACAAGCCCCACGCCGCCGACGTGCCGAGCGCGACGAGCAGATCCATGTTGCCCGCGAACGCCCGCACCGCGCGATAGCCGCCCGCATAGAAACGCGCGCCGAAGCCGAACTGCACGACGCTCGCGAGCGCGAGTTGCAGCCACGGGTCGAGCGTGAGGCCGAACATCGGCGCGAGCAGCGGCACGGTGAGCACGGCGGACGCGAGCACGGCCGCGAGCTCGCGATCGAATCCGGAGGAAACGGCGAGCTCCGGCGCGGCGTCGGGCAGGATCGGCGCGGCCTCGTAGCCGGCTTTGGCGACGGCGGCGACGAGCTGATCGTCGGTGACGGCGGCGCTCGCGTGCACGGTCGCCTTCTCGGTCGCGAGATTGACCGCGACGCTTTCGACGCCCGGCACGCGTTTAAGCACTTTCTCGACGCGCGCGACGCACGACGCGCACGTCATCCCGCTGACGGACAACTCAGCGGTCCGCGGATGGTCGGATTCTGCTGTGGACATATCGAAACGCTCCGTTCTGGCCGGGATCGCGAAGATCCCACATAAGGAACAGTATCGACCTTCCAATGACTGGAAGGTCAAGGCCTGAATGAAGCGCGTCGTGCAATATCGAGTCCCGCCGCGCGGGAGCGCGAAATGCTACGAGAAGACCGTATTCGAAGGACGAAAAGCGCGCCATTCAGTGCTTTTGACCGGCATCTGGTGCATTCTTCGGCATGCCGCAGCGCTTTTGCTGACTTAATCTTGCCTATCGTCAGCGGATAAGTTAAAACCCGAATTTCGAGATAACGCTCGTGGCGCGCCGCGCGGGGAGTGGCAGCGGCGCCGATACGCTTCCGAGCGTGCCGCGCATCGCTCCTACGAAGATGCGTGCGAGAACCCAAATCGAAAGAAGAACTGGATTTCCATTCGAATGAAGAACAAGCGACGCTGGACGTTTCCGCTCAACACCGCAATCTGGATGAGCGTGAGTCTCGCCGGCACGGCGGTCCTTTCGGGCTGTGCGACCAAGCAGCCCGAAGCCAAGGCGACCAGCACGGGCTGGGTGAAGAATCAGGTCGCCGATGCCTATACCTTCGGCTTTCCGCTCGTCGCGTCGGATATCGCGCGCGAACGCGCCAGCGGCCGCGCCGGGCAGCCCGGCCAGACGCCGCTCAACACCTTCCGTCACGCGAGCGCGCTGCCGCCCGCCGGCGCGCCGGGCTGGGCGAGCGTCGACACGCTCGAATCGTCGGCATGGCTCGATGTGTCCGCCGATCCGGTGATCGTCACGCTGCCCGCCGCGCCGCGCGGCCGCTATCTCGACGCCCGCGCGTTCGATGCGTGGACCAACGCGCTCTATTCCAGCGCCGACACGACGCCCTATCCGAAGATGCAGCTCATCGCGTTCGTGCCCGCTGGCTGGACCGGCACGCTGCCCGCGAACGCGACGCGCGTCGAAACGCGCACACGTTACGTGTGGCTTTCGGTGCGCGTGCGCGTGAACGGCGCTCGCGACGTGCGCGAAGCGCGCAAGCTGCAGACCGCGATGCGAATCGACACGCTGACGCCCGCGAAAGGCTCCGCCGCCGATCCGACGCCGGTCGTCTCCGGCGCGTGGCCCGCGAACGGCGCGAAGCAACCCGCGGTGCCGCCGCTGCCATCCGCGCTGGCGACGATCGCGCCGGGCGCGCAGGCCGAAGCGCTCGATGCGAACGCGTTCTTCGCGCGCCTCGCCCGCTCGCTCGACGACAATCCCGCCGCCACCGACGACAGTCACGCGATCAGCCAGCTCGCCGATCTCGGCGTGAAGCCGGGCGAGCCGGTGCAGTTCAAGAAGACCGATGCACCGCTGCTCGATTCCGGTCTCGCCGATGCACGCGAGCGGCTCGAGACGACGCCGCCCAACGCGATCACGAAGAACGGCTGGACCTGGTTCGGCGATGGCGTCGGCGTCTACGGTACGGATTACACGTTGCGCGCCTATCTTGCGCGCCGGCAGACCGCGACGAGCACGAAGGAAGGCGAAGTGAAGCCGGTGACGCACGTGGACAGCGAAGGCCACGCACTCGACGGCGCGAACGCGTACACGCTGCACTTCGAGCCCGAGCAACTGCCGCCGGTGCGCGGCTTCTGGACCCTGACCGCCTACACGAAGGACGGGGCGCTCTCGGATGCGAAACTGCCGCGGCTCTCGCTTTCCGATCGCGACCGGCTGAAGAAGAATCGCGATGGCTCCATCGACGTGATCGTGTCGGCGAAGTCGCCGGGCCGCGCGCAGACAGCGAATTGGCTGCCCGCGCCCGAAGGCCAGTTCCAGCTCACGATGCGTCTTTATGCGCCCAAGCCGCAGGCGAGCGACGGCTCGTGGGCGCCGCCGTCAGTCGAACGGCAGTGATTCCGCTGCGCGCAAACAGTTGAATCGAACATGAAGGCCGCGATTTTTTCGCGGCCTTCATGTGTTTGACGCACGCTTTGGCGAACGTTTGCGGGTCGCATCGTCGTATACTCGAACATCATCTTTCCGGGGACGGCGGCTCGTCGTCGCGCATCGAATGTCGAGCATCACGAAGTCTTCTCTCGCCTCCGCCGGGCAGACGCTGCGCGGCGTCGTTCACGCGCGGCGCACGCGGCGCTTTTTCATCGGCTTGCTGATCGCGATACTCGTTATCGGCGTGCTCGGGTTCTTCGTCGCGCCGCCGGTTATCCGACATATCGCCGAGCAACAGCTCGCAAAGCAGCTCGACCGGCCCGTCAGCATCAGGCGTATTTGGCTCAATCCGTACACGCTCGATTTGGAAGCCGATGACGTCCATATCGGCGAATCGCCCGCGAATCTCGCGAAGGCGCCGGGCGCGGCGGCCGGTTTCGTCGATGTGTCGAGGCTCGTCGTGCGTACGTCGTGGGCGTCGGTGTTCAAACTCGCGCCGGTCGTCAACGAACTGAAGATCGATTCGCCGCGTATCAGCGTCGTGCGTTTCGACGGCGAGCATTTCAATTTCTCCGATCTGATCGCGAAGTTCGCGAAGCCATCGTCGCCGCCTTCGGACAAGCCTGCGCGCTTCTCGGTATCGAACATTCAGCTCGAAAACGGCCAGATCACGTTCGATGACAGGCTTCTGAGAACGAAGCACGTCGTCGACCGTTTCGCGCTCGGCATTCCGTTCATCGCGACGCTGCCGTCCGCCACCGATATCTTCGTGACGCCGCTGTTGCAGGCCCGCATCGACGGCTCGCCGCTCGTCGTGAAGGGTCGCACGAAGCCGTTTGCGCAGTCGCGCGAATCGGAAATCGCGCTCACGCTCGACGGCCTCGACGTGCCGCAGATGGCGTCTTACGCGCCGGCGTCGGTGCCGGTCGCGGTGAAGAGCGGCAAGCTCTCGACCGATCTCAACGTGCGCTTCGCGATCTCGGGCGATACCCCGACGATCCGCATCGACGGCACCGCCGATCTCGCCGATCTCGCGGTGACGGACAAGGCGAGCGCGCCGCTCGTCGCGGCCCGCGCGCTGCACGTGAAGATCGCGAATGCCGAGCCGCTGCGCGATGTCTATCACCTCGACGAAGTGACGCTGTCGAATCCGGATGTCCATCTCGCGCGCGATTCGACGGGTCAACTGAACGTGCAGAAGCTGGCCGGTCCCGCGCCGAAGCCTTCAGCGGAGGAAGTCAAGAAGGAAGCGCCGCCGCTCGATCTGGCGATTCGCCACCTCGCGATTGAAGACGGCCGGATCGCGCTCGACGACCAGTTGCTCAAACAGCGTGTCCAGGCCGCGTTGACCGGCTTCGCCGTGACGCTCGACGATTTCTCGACGCTTGCCAAAACGCCCGCGAAATACACGCTCAAGACGGCATTCGACAAGGGCGGCGCGCTCGATGCATCGGGCAACGTGACGCTCGCCACGAAAACGGCGGACGCAAAGCTCGCGCTGAGCGCGTTGGCGCTGCCGCCGTTGCAGCCGTATCTCGCGAACATGGTGGCCGCGCGCGTGACGAGCGGCACGCTCGGCGCGAATCTGCCGGTGTCGGTCGACTGGAGCAAGGCGGATGGCGGCGTGCAAATCGGCGCGGGCGATGTGAAGCTCGATGCGCTCACGCTCGCGCCCAACGCGGGCGGCGGCGCGCCGATCAAGCTGGCGTCGGCGACGGCGAAGATCGCCAAGGTCGATGTGTCCGCGCGCAACGCGACGCTCGACAGCGTGCAATTGAACGGCCTCGCGCTCGATGCGACGCGCCGCAAGGACGGCAGCATCGATCTGGCCGCGCTCGCCGCGCCGCACGAAGCCGCGCCCGAGCAGTCGGCGACGCGCAGGATCCAGAAGGCGCAGGCGGCGGGGCCGGCGTGGCGGTATCGGATCGGCGAGATCGCGCTCGCCGATGCATCGGCGAATATCACCGATGAAACCACGACGAAGCCGGTCAAGCTGCGCGTCGCGCCGCTCGCGCTCAACGTCAGGCAGTTCGGCGACGATTTGACGAAACCGCTCGCCGTCGACGGCAAGCTGACGCTGAACGGCAAGGGGGCGCTCGCGATTGGCGGCAACGTCACGGTGTCGCCGCTCAAGCTCGCGTTGCACGTCAAGGGCGATCAGGTCGACGCCTCCGCGTTCGAGCCGTATTTCGGCGACATGCTCAACATCGACGTGACGAGCGCGTATCTGAACGCGAACGGCGACGTCGCGATGTCGGGCAGCGGCAAGACGCTCGCGGCGTCCTATAAGGGCGACGTGTCGCTGACGGACGTACGCATGCTCGACAAGGCGACCTCCGACCGCTTCGCCGGCTGGAAGCTGCTCTCGCTCTCGAACGTGAAGGCGGACTACAGCGAGCGCGGCACCGATGTCGAAGCGGCGCGCGTGACCTTCGCCAAGTTCTACGGTCGGGTGCTGCTCGACGCGCAGGGCAGGTTGAACCTCAAGAGCGTCGTGGCCGGCGACAACGGCCCGCAATCGGTGACGCGCGACCGTGCGAAGGAAGAGGGCGCGTCCGCGCCGGCCGCTGCGAGCGCGACGGTGCCGGTGAAGACGGCGGCGAAGCCGTCGGGGCCGCCGGTCAACATGCGCTTCGGCCAGCTCGTGCTGCAGGACGGCCGCGTCACTTACACCGATAACTTCATCAAGCCGAACTACACCGCGAATCTCGTTGCGATCAACGGGACGATCGGCGCGTTCGGCACGCATTCGACCACGTCCGCGCCCGTCGACGTGTCGGCGAAACTCGCGGCGAACGGGCCGGTCTCGATCAAGGGGCAGGTGAATCCGCTCATCGAGAAACCCGCGCTCGATCTGACCGCGAGCGCGCATGGCGTCGAGCTGACGAATCTCACGCCGTATTCGTCGAAGTACGCGGGTTATCCGATCACGAAGGGCAAGCTCAACGTCGATCTGCATTACATGCTCGCCGACAACAAGCTCACGGCGAACAATCACTTGTTCATCGATCAGTTGACGTTCGGCGATCACGTCGACAATCCGACGGCGACGAAGCTGCCGGTGCGGCTCGCGGTGTCGCTGCTGAAGAATTCGCGCGGCGAGATCGATGTCAATATTCCGATTTCCGGCTCGCTGGACAATCCCGAGTTTTCGATCGGTGGGCTCGTGTGGCAGGCTATCGTGAATCTGGTGCAGAAGGCGGTGACCGCGCCGTTCACGCTGCTCGCGCATGCGTTCGGCGGCGGCGGCGGCGAGGATCTCAACTACATCGAATTCGATGCGGGCTCGGCCACGCTGAACGATGCCGCGCAGAAGAAGCTCGATACGATCGCGAAGGCGCTGGCGGACAAGCCGTCGGTGCGCTTGGACGTGACGGGCCGCGTCGATCCGAAGACGGACGAGCCGGCGTTGCGTTCCGCGTGGCTCGATCAACAGGTGAAGCGCGCGAAGGTGCGCGACATGTCGAGCAATGGCGAGAACGTCGACTGGAACGCGATCAAGGTGACGGACGCGGACTACGACAAGTATCTGACGAAGGCGTACAAGTCGGCCGATTTCAAGAAGCCGACGAACTTCATCGGCATGACGAAGTCGGTGCCCGATGAGGACATGAAAGCCGCGCTCACGAAGAACGCACCGGTCGACGAAGGATCGTTGCGCGATCTGGCGCAGCGTCGAGCGCAGGCGGTGCAGGAATATTTCGACGGGAAAATCGACAGCAAACGGATTTTCGTCGTCGCGCCGAAGATGAACGCGGACGACATCAAGGACAAGGGCGCGGGTTCGCGCGTCGAACTGGGGCTGAAGTGACGAGCGTTGGCCAAACGGACGATCTGGATGAACAAAGGAATGCAAACTAATATCGGCGACACCGGGAACGATGAAGAGAACGGGAGTCAGCCGATGGGAACGCCTTATGAGAAGGACGTGGTGGCGTGGGCCTGGGAACAGGCGGCGCTGCTGCGTGCGGGGAAATTTGCGTCCATCGATATCGAGCATATCGCTGAGGAAATCGAGGACGTGGGGAAGAGTGAACAGCGGGAATTTGCAAGCAGGATGGCGATCTTGCTGGCGCATTTGCTGAAGTGGCAGTTTCAGCCGGAGCGGCGTGGCGCAAGCTGGCAAACCACGATTCGGGTGCAGCGGGAGGCAATCGGACGTCGATTGAAGAGAACGCCGAGTCTCAAGCCCATGCTTACCGAGGAGGACTGGATCGCCGATATGTGGGGCGATGCGCGGGAACAGGCGGCGAATGAAACCCGTATCGAAGTCGATACGTTCCCCGCAAGCTGTCCATGGCCGATGTCGTCAGTGCTGGAGGAGGGCTTTCTGCCCGAATAGCACCCGGGGCGCGAGCATCATTCAATGCGCCCCCGACGCCGCCCCGCCACCCCCGCCCTTCGCCACCTTCGTAATCCAGATCAGCGGAATGATCAGAATGAAGATCACCGCCGAGATCAGAAAGATATCGTTGAGTCCCATCATCGCGGCTTGCGAGTTGACGGTGAAATTGAACATGCCGCGCGCCTGCGCTTCACTCACGTCGAGCGTCGATTGCGATAGCCCGAGCGACTGCAAAAACGCCGGATTGTAGACATTCGCCTGCTCGGTGAGCCGCTCGTGATGCAGCGCGATGCGGTTGTCCCACGCATTGCCCGCGAGCGACGTTCCTACCGCGCCGCAAAACACCCGCGCGAAATTCGACAGCCCCGCCGCCGCGGGAATCTTCGACGGCGGCAAGCCCGATAGCACGATCGCCGTGAGCGGCACGAAGAACATCGCCATCGGAATGCCTTGCAGCAGCGTCGGCAAGACCAGATGCCACGTATCGATCTCGATCACGTACTTCGAGCGCAGCCAGAACACGAACGCGAAGCCGACGAACGCCGCCGTCGCGATGATGCGCGCGTCGCTGCGCGGCAACACCTTGCCCATGATCGGCGCGAGGATCACGGCGAAAATGCCGAGCGGCGCGGTGACGAGCCCGGCGTCGATCGACCGGTAATTCAGATACTGCTGCATCCATTGCGGCAGCAACACGAGATTGCCGAAGAACACGCCGTACGCGACCGAAATCGCCACCGTGCCGCCGAAGAAATTGCGCCCGGCAAAAAGCCGCAAATCGACGACGGGATTCTTGTCGGTCAGCTCCCACACGACGAAGAACGCGAACGCGATCACCGCGACGATCGCCAGCACGACGATCAGCGGCGACGAGAACCAGTCGAGATCGCGGCCCTTGTCGAGCATGATCTGCAGCGAAGCGACCCACGAGACGAGCAGCAGAAGACCGATCACGTCGATCGGCGCCTTGCGCGTCGGCGATTCGCGGTCGCGGTAGATGATCCACGTCACGCCCGCCGCGAAGATGCCCACCGGAATGTTGATATAGAAGATCCACGACCACGAATAGCTGTCCGTGATCCAGCCGCCGAGCGCGGGACCGGCGATCGGGCCGACGGTCGCGGTCATCGCCCACAGCGAGAGCGCCATCGACGCCTTCTCTTTCGGATACGAGCCGAGCAGGATCGCCTGCGACAGCGGAATCAGCGGCCCGGCCACCGCGCCCTGCAACACGCGCGCGAAGAGCAGCACCGGCAGATTCGGCGCGAGCCCGCACAGCCACGACGACAGCACGAACATCAGGATCGCGCCGACGAAAAGACGCACCTGCCCGAGCCGCTGCGTGAGCCAGCCGGTCAGCGGAATGGAGACGGCGTTCGACGCCGCGAACACGGTGATAACCCACGTGCCCTCGTTGACGGACACGCCGAGATTGCCGGAGATCGTCGGGATCGCGACATTGGCGATCGACGAATCCAGCACGTTCATGAACGTCGCGAGCGCCACCGCGAAGGTGGCGAGAACGAGCTTGCCGCCTTCGAGCGGCGGCGGCGCGGACGGTGAGGGTGACGGTGCGGCGGCGGGTTTGGGCGTCGTCGGCGTGCTCATGCGGCTTCCATGCTTGAGGCCGCCAGCTTGCAAGACGCGGCTGGCGGCCGGAAAAGATCAAGCCGCCAGTGTGCCTGCGCTCAAAAAAAGCTGCTTACTTCGCCGAAATATCGATATCGCCCAGATACTTCTTTGCGTACTTGTCGATGGTGCCGTCCGCCTTGACCTTCTCGATCGCCGCGTTGAGCTTGGTCTTGAGCGCATCGTCGCCCTTGCGGATGCCATAGGCGATGCCGCTGCCGAGAATTTTGTCGTCGCGCACGGGCGCACCGGCGAACGCGAAGCCTTCGCCGTCCGGCTTCGACAGGAAGCCGCTCTGTCCCGCGGGCGCGAGCACGAGCGTCGCGTCGAGACGGCCGGACTTCAGATCGGCGTAGACCTGGTTCTGATCCTGATACGGCACGACCTTCACGCCGTCGTTTTCCCAGTGCGCCTTCGCGAACGTCTCCTGAATCGAGCCTTGCAGCACGCCGACGCTCTTGCCCTTCAGCGATGCCGCCGTCGGCTCGATGCCGCTGCCCTTCTTCGCGATGAGCTGCGTCGGCACGCGATACACGACCGTCGTGAAATCGATCGCCTGGCGGCGCTGTTCGGTCGCGTTCATCGCCGAGTTGATCGCGTCGAACTTGCGGCCCTGCAGCGCGGGAATCAGGCCGTCGAACGAGGTCTCGACCCATTTGCACTGCATTTTCGCGGCGGCGCACACGGCATTGCCGACGTCGATGTCGAGCCCTTGCAACTCGCCCGTCGACGATTTCGATTCGAACGGCGGATATTGCGCTTCGAGGCCGAAGCGCAGCGTATCGGCGGCAAGCGCGGCGCCGCTCGTGAACGTGCATGCGAGGAACAGCGCGCTGGCTATGTGGTTCAGTTTCATCGTGTTGGTCTCCAGGAAATCGTCAGATCGAGCAAAGGCGGCGCGCGCCTTCGATGAGCGTGTCGTCGTCCTTCGCGAACGATAGACGGATCACGCGGTTGTCGGTGCCGTCGGTATAGAACGCCGACAGCGGAATCGTCGCGACGCGCGCCTCGCGAATCAGGCGCAGCACGAAATCGCTGTCGCCTTGATCGGAAATCGCGTCGTAACGCGCCAGCATGAAGAAACTGCCCGCACTCGGCAACAACTCGAAGCGCGATGCTTTCAGCGATTCCGCGAGCAGATCGCGCTTGTGCTGATAGAACGGCCCGAGATTCAGATAGCTCGATTCATCCGCGAGCGCTTCGGCGAAGGCCATTTGCATCGGCGTATCGGCGGAGAAGGTCATGAACTGATGAATCTTGCGGATTTCCGCCGTCAGCGCGGCGGGCGCGAGACAGTAGCCGACCCGCCAGCCCGTTACGTGATACGACTTGCCGAACGACGACACGATGACGCTGCGCTCGGCCAGCGCCGGATAACGCGCCATGCCGTGATGCAGCGCGCCGTCGAAGACGACGTGCTCGTAGACTTCGTCCGACAGCACGATGATCTTCGTGTCGCGCGTGAGCGCCGCGAGCCGCTCGACGTCGGCGGATGTGAACGCGCTGCCCGTCGGGTTGTGCGGCGTGTTGACGAGGATCATGCGCGTCTTAGGCGTGATCGCGGCGGCGACCTCGTCCCAGTCGATGCGGAAATCCTGCGGCGAGAGCTTGATCGCGACGGGCTTCGCGCCCTGCAACTGCACGATCGGCGCGTAACTGTCGAACGATGGTTCGAAGTAAATCACTTCGTCGCCGGGATGCACGAGCGCGCTGATCGTCGCGTACAGGCCTTCGCTCGCGCTCGCGACGACGGTGACTTCCGTGCCCGGATCGTAGGTTGCGCCGTAGAGCTTCTGCGTTTTCACGGCGATGGCTTCGCGAAGCGCGAGCACGCCGGACATCGGCGAGTACTGGTTATGTCCTGCCCGCATGGCTCGCTCGACGCCTTCGATGAGCTTCGAATCGCACGCGAAGTTCGGCGCGCCTTGCGACAGGTTGAGCGCGTGATGCTCGTCGGCCAACTGGCCGATGACGGTAAAAATGGTCGTGCCGACGTTCGGCAGCTTCGACTCGGTAATGCAGGCGCTTTGCACGGCGGATGTCTCCGGAATTGCGGTTCGACGAAAATCTGCCGTCGATTCAACCGCAGCAATAAAGCGCGGACAATCGAAACTTTGTCATACTAGCCATGCTTGCAGATCATGGCTACATGTCAAAAACCCGATGAAACCCCTGCCTTCCCTCGACGTGCTCAAAACCTTTCTGGTGGTGGCGCAGAAACTGAATTTCACGCGCGCGGCCGAGGTGCTGAACGTGACGCAGGGCGCGGTCAGCCGTCAGATCGCCGGGCTGGAGGCGCATCTCGGTTATGCGCTTTTCACGCGGCAGGCGCGCGGGCTCGCGCTCACGCATCACGGCGCGTTGCTGGTCGCGCCGTTGCAGCAGGCGTTCGGACAGATCGACGATGCCCTCGCGAAAGGCGGCGCGCAATCCGGCATTCTGCGCGTGAAGTGCCCGACCTGCGCGATGCGCTGGGTGCTGCCGCGCGTGATCCGCCTGCAGAACGAGCGGCCGGAACTGGTCGTGGAAGTGACGGCGTCGGTGGCGCATGGCGTCGAATTCAGCGCGGAGCAGTTCGACGCAGCGATCGTCTTCGGCGCGGCGCCGTCGGGGAAGGGCGCGAGCGTGCATCATCTTTTCGATGAAGTGCTGACGCCGGTTTGCGCGCCTGAATTGTGGAAGCCTAAGAAGAACGCCTCGCCAACACCCGACGATCTCGCCGGGAAAACGCTGCTGCATCCAACGCGCGACCGCCGCGACTGGCTACTGTGGCTCGGCGCTTACGGTTACGCCGGCCTGCCGTCGACGAAAGCGCAGCATTTCGACACGCTCGATCTGGCGATTTCGTCGGCGATGCAGGGTTTGGGCGTGACGATCGGCGACCTCTCGCTGATCGAAGAAGACCTGCGCGCCAGGCGCGTCATCGCGCCGTTTTCGCTGTGCGTGCCGAGCGGCGCGGCGTACTACCTCGTGTATCCGGAGCGGCCCGCGCCGTCGCCCGCGTTGCAGCAGTTCGCGCAATGGCTTGCCGATGAGGCGGCGCACACGCGTGAAAATCTTCGTCGCAATCTTTGATCCGCTGCGGGTTATGGGTTAAGCACATCCTGCAGAACGTAGAACTATTCCTAAACGGCCGATGTTTGAGTTTCTTCGACTCATGGAAACTCCGTATTCAGAATAGGAATCTGCGAAAGAACTGCGAAGGATTCGACCCACTACAATCCGCACACAAAAGATGACAGGCTGCGACAGCCGCCGCCTGCGAACAGACGGAGATGCCTGGGTGCGACTCAGATCCTTCGCTTCATACGGCCCGAGCGCGAGTGCCTATGCCCGGGCGTGACATCAACGGACACCGGCAATCCGGCGAAGCCACGTCTGCCGACAATCTGAAACGTCCGCTGCGGCCGGCGCGCGCGCGGTTCGCGAGATGCGGACGGACGAGCCTGCGCATACGCCTGCTTCTTTGGCTGCTCGCGCCGCTCGCCCTTTTCGTGCTGATTACATCGATCGCTTCGTACGATTCCGCGTGCCGCACGGCGGACATGATGGAGGACGCGGCGCTCCTTGCCTCCGCACGGACCATCGGCGATGGCATCGAGTGGTCCGATCGCGAACTCACCGTCAAGATCGTGCCAGCGGCCCTCGAAATGTTCGAGTCGCCATATCGGGATCGCGTGTATTACAAGGTCGTCGCCGAACGCGGCCGATTGCTCGGCGGCAGGCCGGAGCTGCCCGAGCGCGAAAGCTCACATCCCGTTTATTTCGACGCCGAGTTCGAGGGTACGAACGTTCGCGCCATCTCTTATCCGCGTTTTCTGTTCGATGACGGCAAGGTGGTGGCGGCGCGGGTCATCGTCGCCAAGACGCGGGCTTCGCGGCATGCCATGCGCGATCAGCTATGGCGCCCGCAGTTGCTGCGCGCATGCGTGATGCTCGCGCTGGTCGCCGCGCTCGTTCCGCTCGGTCTCGCGGCCGCGCTCCGTCCGCTGATGCGCCTCAAGGACGACCTCGCCGGGCGCTCGCCGCTGGAAATCGATCCGATGCGCGCGCAAGCTTTGCCACGCGAACTCCGGCCGATCGTCGACGCCCTCAATCAATGCATCGCGCAAGTCAGGCATCACGCGCGGACACAGCGCGATTTCGTGTCCGATGCGGCGCATCAGCTCAGCACGCCGCTCACGCTTCTCGACACTCAGATCCAATACGCTTGCCTGAACTGCGGCGGCGAGCGCGCATGCGAGATCGCGCTCAAGAGCGCGGGCCGGAGCATGAAAAAGATGAAAGCCGTAACGAAGCAACTGCTGATGCTCGCGCAGGCAGAGTCCACGCCCGAACCCATACGAACGATGACGGACATGACGGATGTCGTCGAGTCCGTGCTCGAAGAACTGATCGTGCTGGCGCAGCGGCGTGATATCGACCTTGGCGCAGAAACCGAACCGGGCACGATGGTGGCGGGCAACGCGGCGCTGCTGTCCGCGCTCGTGTCGAACCTCGTCGACAACGCGATTCGCTACACGCAGCCGGGCGGGCGCGTCACCGTGATCGTCAGGCGTTCGCACGAGCAGGTTCTGTTGCAGGTGGTCGACAACGGTCCGGGGCTTTCCGCCGAGGCACGCGCGCATGTGTTCGAGCGCTTCTATCGCGCGTCTGCTTTTACCGATGGCACCGGGCTCGGGCTGCCGATCGTGCGGGAGATCGCGCTGCGCCACGGCGGCACCGTCACGCTCGGGGCGGGCTACGCGCGTGCAGGATTGTCCGTGTCGGTCAGGCTGCCCGCATGGTCCGGCGGGGACATCCGATGAAGCTGCTGCTCGTCGAAGACAACGCCGAGCTGGCGCACTGGATCGTGAGTCTGTTGAAGGCGGATTCTTTCATCGTCGATCATGTGCCGAACGCGGAATGCGCCACGTCGATCCTCAATCAATGCACCTACGATGTCGTGTTGCTGGACATGCGCCTGCCCGCGATGAGCGGCAAGGAACTGCTCGGACGGCTGCGGCGCCGCGGCGACACCGTGCCCGTACTGATGCTGACCGCGCACGGATCGATCGAGGACAAGGTGGAATGCTTCGCAGCGGGCGCGGACGATTTCGTCGTCAAGCCTTTCGATGCGCGCGAACTGGTGGCCCGCATCAAGGCTCTGGTGCGTCGTCAGAGCGCGCAGAAAGCCGTCGCGCTGATGTGCGGCGATCTCCGGTATGCATTCGCCACGCGCGAGTTCAGCTATCGGGGCGCGCCCATTTCGCTGCGACGTCGCGAGCACGCGATTCTCGAAGCGCTGATCCTTCGGCAGGACAAGACCGTGTCGAAGTCGATGCTGATGGAATGCATCTTCAGTCTCGACGATGTCGCCAGCGCCGATGCCATCGACATCTATATTCATCGCTTGCGCAAGCGGCTGGCCGAAACGAACGCGCAGATCATGACGTTGCGCGGTCTCGGCTATATCCTGCGCGCACGCGAAGAATGATCGATGTGTGCGCTCGGTGACAATAATTAGATATGCGTAGCACGCGCGATAGCGCCGTGAAAGATTCGAGCGGCTAGGATGCGTTTCATGTTCCGCGACAAGCGCGAATGATGCGCTGACCGGAACAGTCGGACGTCATGTGCGCGTGAATCGCGTTTCACTTCTTGACATGGCGCGCCGGACCATTGCGACCACTATCGGGGGTGCATGAAGTTATGTCGATCAACATTCTGGTTGTTGCTTTCCTGCTCGCAGCGGCGGTCATGCTTTGCTGTTCGATCGTGGAGTACGTCGCGGTCTTGAGAATCATCCGGGACGACGCGCCCTTGCCGCAGACGCCGCGTGGACCGCTGGCGAAATCCGACCGGTTCTTCTGTCTCAGCGCGCTTCTGTGTTTCGTTTCGCTGGCTTGTCTTCTGCTTGTCGATTGAACGCCACGAGGAGTCGAGACGATGTCGAACACGAAAATACGAAGGCTCCCGAAACCGTCGCGAGACCGGAACGCCAGAATCTACTGGCTGCCGATGCCGCGCGTCGAGGCGGACAAAGTCATCCTTCAATGCCGGATCGCACTCGAATCGGTCAAGCGTGGCCGGGCGAGTCTGATCGAGGCGCAGTGCATCGCGCAGGCCGTGCTGCTGTCGGGACTCTTGACCGAGGCGGGCTTCGGCATTCTGGACCGCGCGACGCTCGATGAAGTGCAGGGCGACGTGCTCGCGTTGCTCGACCGCGGCCTGACGGTCGGCGACTGGCGCCTTCCCGCGACTGCGGTGCCGCGGCTCACTGCGGTGATCAACGAGCACGACCGGCAGATGAGAGAAGTGCGTCTTTCAGCGGTCATCGAATGCAACGAGCATCTCGAACGTTTCATCGCGACGTTGCCGCGCCCGAGCGATTCGCCCACGAATTGAAACGCTTCGCGCGGGCGGCCGCGCGAAGCGTTTCGATCACATGCCGTGCTTCGTCACGACCGATTCCCACTGCCCGTTCTTCACCTGATACAGCGTCGACGATGCGTTCTTCAACGCGCCGTTGTCGTCGAACGCGATCGGCCCCGTGATGCCGTCGAACTTGTTGGTCTTCAGCACCGGCCGGTACACGTTCGGATCGATGGAATTGGCTTTCTGCATCGCGTTGATCGCGGCCCACGCGGCGTCGTAGCCGAACGGCGCATACGACAGGATCGCGACGCCGAAGCGCTTCTGGAACTTCTCGCTGAATGCCTTGCCTTCGGGCAGCTTGTCGAGCGGGCTGCCGTATTCCCACGCCTGCGCGCCCTCGGCGGCGTCGCCGGCGAGCTTGAGGAAATCCGCGTCCATCACGCCGCCGCCGCCCACGAACTGCGCGTTCATGCCGAGCTGCTTCATCCGCTTGACGACCGCCGCCGCCTGCCGGTCGAGGCCGCCGAAGAAGATCAGATCCGCGTTGGTCGACTTGATGCGCGTCAGTTGCGCGCTGAAATCGACGGTCTGATTGTCGCTGTATTCGCGCGTGACGATCGTGCCGCCTTTCGCCTTCACCGCCTTCTCGAACTCGTCGGCCTCGCCCTGACCGAAGGCCGTGCGATCGTCGATGATCGCGATGCGCTTCGCCTTGGTCGTCGTCACCGCGTAGACGCCGGCGTTGCCCGCGTTCTGCGCGTCGCTGGAAATCACCGTGAACATGTTCGCGAGGCCGCGCGTCGTGATGGTCGGATTGGTCGCGGCGGGATCGATCGTCGGGATGCCGGCGTTGTTGTAGATCGGCGATGCGGGCAGCGTCGTGCCCGAATTGAAGTGTCCGACGACGACGACCACGCCATCGTCGACGAGCTTCTGCGCCGCCTGCACGCCGACGCGCGGATCGGCCTGATCGTCTTCCGCGCGGATCTCGAACTTGGCCGTCTTGCCACCGATCGTGATCTTTTTCGCGTTGGCTTCATCGAGCGCGAGCTGCACGCCGTTCTGGAGATCCTTCCCGTAACCCGCGTTCGCGCCGGTCAGCGGCGCGGCGAAACCCACTTTCACCGGAAGTTCGTCGGCGCTCGCGGCAAAAGGCACGGCGCCGAGCGTGGCCGCGGCGCACGCCACGAGCCATGCCAAAGGTCTGGTACGGAAGCGCATGGTTTTCCCTCTCCTTTTTGATCTGGCAAATCGAAATCGAATGGAACGCCCTGGCATCGGACAAGCGAAATGTAGGGAGCCAATTTCGGCGCGTCTTGGTGTTTAGTCGCGCGTCCGATGCGGATTTCGGCATAGGCCCGATACGCCGCGATCTCAACCCCATGGCGGCTTCGGGCGTTTCGCCGACGCGCCGCGCGCGACGATTCCCGACCATCCGCGAGACGCTGCTATCGGGCCGATTGAATCCCGCCGCTTGACAAAGTGCATATGCACAAATATTCTGCGTGGCATGACTTCCAACTCTTCTCCTCTCGACTGCAACTGTTTTGCGATCCGTCAGGCGGCGCGTTATGTGTCGCAAATGTACGAGCGGCATTTGAGCGTAGCGGGCATCACGGCGGCGCAGTTCACGATTCTCGCGGCGATCGGGCGCAAGCCCGGCGTGCAGATGCTCGAACTCGCCGATTCGATGGTGATGGACCGCACGACGCTCGTGCGTGCGCTCAAGCCCTTGCAGCGCGACGGTCTCGTCGAAGCGGCGCAGGAATCGGCGAGTTCGCGCGCCGTCGGCTTGCGTCTCACGGCAACCGGCAAGGAAACGCTCGTGAAGGCAGCGGCGCAATGGCGCGCGGCGCAGGCGGAATTCGAAACGAAGTTCGGCGAGAAACGCGCGAAGGCATTGCGCCAGTCGCTGTTCGAATTGACGACGATGGAGTGAGTTGATCAAGCGCTGGCTCGCCGCGTGCGAGCCTTTTATTCATCGGCATTAGTGCATATGCACAATCAAGCGGAGCAGATCATGCAGGTCAAAGGAAAAGTGGTACTCGTCACCGGCGCCAATCGCGGGCTCGGCAAGCAATTTGCGAAGTCGTTGATCGAAGCGGGCGCGGCAAAGGTTTATGCGGCCGCGCGCGATCCGAAGAGCGTCGACATTCCGGGCGTCGAAGCGATCCGCCTCGACGTGACGAACGCCGCCGACATCGCGGAAGCAGCGGCGACCTACACCGACGTCCAAGTGATCGTCAACAACGCGGGCGTGACGACGCGCGGCTTGCTCGTCGATCCGGCATCGACGCAAGGCATTCGCGATCTGCTCGAAATCAACACGTTCGGCCCCATCGCGCTCACGCAGGCATTCGCGCCCGTGCTGAAGAAGAACGGCGGCGGTGCGGTCATCAACGTTCTTTCGGTGCTGAGCTGGGTCTCGCTGCCGGCGGGCGGCGCGTATCACATCTCGAAGGCGGCGGCGTGGGCGGCCACGAACGCCCTGCGCGAGGAATTGCGCGAGCAGGGCACGCTCGTCGTGGCGGCGCATCCCGGTTACATCGATACCGACATGACCGCGCAAGTCACCGCGCCGAAATCGACGCCGGAACATGTCGTGCGCGAAGTGCTCGCGGCGGTGGAGAAGAATCAGGAAGAAGTGCTCGTCGATGACACCGGGCGCGCGGTCAAGCAATCGCTGTCGACCGACGCCCCCATCTACCTCACCGGAATTCCGCGCTGATCGGAGGCTCGCCATGTTTGCGCAGGACATCGTGTTGTGTCATCCGGTGCGTACGGCGATCGGCGCGTTCGGCGGCTCGCTGAAGGACACGCCCGCCGTCGATCTGGGCGCGGCCGTCATCGCGGAAACGTTGCGGCGCGCGGGTTCGGCGCTCGATCCGTCATCGGTGGATTCGGTCGTGTTCGGCAACGTCATTCAGGCGGGCAACCGCATGAATCCGGCGCGACAGGCGTCGGTCGGCGGCGGCGTGCCGGTTTCCGTGCCCGCGCTGACGGTCAATCGCGTGTGCGGCTCCGGCGCGCAGGCCGTGGCGACGGCGGCGACGGAAATCGCGGCGGGCGTCTCGCGGCTTGCCATCGCGGGCGGCATGGAGAACATGGACCGCGCGCCGTATCTGCTCGATGGCGGTCGTCGCGGTTATCGCATGGGCAACGCGCAGATCTACGACAGCCTGCTGCGCGACGGTCTCGTCGATGCGTTCTCGGGCGAGCATTCGGGCTGGCACACGGAAGATCTCGTGTCGAAGTTCGATATCACGCGCGAGGCGCAGGATCGCTGGGCCGAGCGCTCGCAGCAGTCGTTTGCGGCGGCGCAGAAGGACGGCGCGTTCGATGCGGAAATCGTCGGCGTCGATGTGAAGGCGGGCAAGGAAACCGTTGCGTTTGCGCGCGATGAGCAGCCGCGTCCCGACACGAATTTCGCGGCGCTGGCGAAATTGCGTCCGGCATTCCGTCCCAACGGCACGATTACGGCCGGCAATGCGCCGGGGCTGAACAGCGGCGCATCGGCGATGATCGTGACGAGCCGCAACGAAGCGGACGCGCGCGGCATCGAACCGTTCGTGCGCCTGGCGGCGTTCGGGGTCGCGGCGGTCGAGCCGGGGATGTTCGGGCTCGGTCCGGTGCCCGCCGTGCAGCAGGCGTTGCAGCGCGCGGGATGGACGCTCGGCGATGTCGAGCGCTTCGAGATCAACGAAGCGTTCGCGGCGGTGCCGATCGCGGTGGCGCGAACGCTCGGCGTGCCCGACGACATCGTCAACGTCGAAGGCGGCGCGATCGCGCACGGTCATCCGATCGGCGCGACGGGCGCCGTGCTGACGACGCGCCTCGCCCACGCGATGCGCCGCGACGGCGTGAAGCGCGCGATCGTGACGCTGTGCATCGGCGGCGGGCAGGGCATCGCGCTCGCGCTGGAAGCGATCGCGTAGGCGTTCGCGTCAGCGCTTCGCGTTCTTCTGCATGTCATCGAAACCCGCCGCGGCTTGCTGCACGTCCGGCGGGAAATCGTCCATCTCCATGACCTGCCGCACTTCGATCATCTCCGTATCCGATCCGGGGCAACGCTTCGCCCATTCGATCGCTTCCTCGCGCGACTTCACCTGGACCATCCAGTAGCCGCCGAGCACTTCCTTCGCTTCGGCGAACGGTCCGTCGATGACGCGCGGCTTGCCGCCTTCGAACGTGACGCGCGCGCCCATCGACGGCGGATGCAGTCCGTCGAGCGCGAGCAGCACGCCGGCCTTCTGCAATTCCTCGTTGTATTTCATCATCGCGGTGACGGCTTCGGCGCTCGGCATCGTGCCCGGTTCGGCGCTTTCGTAGCCGCGCGGAATCATCAGCATCATGAATCGCATGTGGATCGCTCCTTGAAGTTGGTGTATTTATCGAGCGTCTTCGGTACGCTCACACCTAACGACGAGCAACATGACACGAGATCGACATGCCCGCCCTTAAGCGTTTTTCCCTAGTCGATTGCTGTTGCCTTCGCGACCCGTAAGATCAAATAATGTAATCCATTACATCTCGATCGCGACGCGCGGCAAAGCGATGTCAGATACGGTTCGACCACGCGAAGAAGTATCGATTGCCGACGTCGCTGAACGCGCGGGCGTGTCGGTCGCGACCGTATCGCGCGTGCTCAACGGACACACGAACGTTCGCGAGACGACGCGCGAAAAAGTGCTCGAAGCGGTCGCGACGAGCGGCTATCGCATCAACGAGCTGGCGCGCAATCTGCGCACGGCCGAAAGCCGCCTGCTCCTCACGATGGTCCCCGACTTCGGCAATCCGTTCTATGCGGCGATCGTGCGCGGCATCGACAGCGTCGCGCGTCAGAACGGCTACTTCATGCTGCTGTGCGATACCGGCGCGGACCCGTTGCGCGAGCGAAGCTATTTCGATCTGCTGCGCGGCCGCCGCGCCGATGGCGCCATCTGTCTCGATCCCGCCGCCGTGCAAAAAGCGCTCGCCGAAGAAGCGTCGACGCTGCCGTGGGTCGCGTGCTGCGAGTTCGATCCGGCGGCGGGCGTGCCGTACGTCGGCATCGACAATCATCTGGCCGCGGGCGATGTCGTGCGTTATCTGACGGCGAAGGGGCATCGGCGCATTGCGCTCATCAACTCGGGTCAGGGTTATCTGTATGGACGACAGCGGCTCGCGGGCTATCGCGATGCGTTGATCGAAGCCGGCATCGAGCCGCGCGCGGAGTGGCTGATCGAACTCGACAGCCTCGATTACGACGCGGGCGAGCGCGCGGCCGCGCAACTCGCATCGTTGGGCGATGCGCGTCCGACGGCCGCCTTCGCCGTGTCGGACACGCTCGCCATCGGCGTGATGAACGGCTTTCGCGGCGCGGGCTTTTCAGTGCCCGACGATGTCGCTGTCGTCGGCTTCGACGATATCGCCGTTGCCGCGCATGTCGATCCGCCGCTCACGACCGTTTCGCAGCCGATGCAACTGCTCGGCGAAACCGCAGCCGACCTGCTGCTCAAGCGCCTGCGCGACCCGCGCGCGGATGTGCCGGGCGTGCTGCTGCCGCATCGGCTGATTCGAAGAAGGAGCGCGTGACGATGAGCCTCGCCGTGCGCTTTCAGGGCATCGAAAAGCAGTTCGGGCCGGTGCGCGTGCTGCACGGCGTCAGCTTCGATCTCGCGCCGGGCCGCATCTACGGATTGCTCGGCGAGAACGGCGCGGGCAAGTCCACGCTGATGAAGATTCTCGCGGGCTACGAGCGTGCGAACGCGGGCGAGCTTTTCGTCGATGAACGCGCGCGCGACTTCGCGAGTTCGCGCGATGCCGAACATGCCGGCATCGTGCTGATCCATCAGGAATTGAATCTCGCGGATCATTTGAGCATCACGCAGAACATGTTCCTCGGGCACGAGCTGAAGAAAGGCTTCTTCCTCGATGAAGCCGCGATGCGCGACGATGCCCGCGCCGCGTTGAACGACGTCGGCCTGCACAAGAATCCCGATACGAAGGTGCGCGATCTGATCGTCGCGGAGAAGCAGCTCGTCGAGATCGCGAAGGCGATGTTGCGCAGCGCGCGCCTGCTCATCATGGACGAACCGACCGCGACGTTGACGCCATCGGAGACGCAGCGTCTCTTCGGCCTGATGGCGCGTCTGAAGGAAGCGGGCACGACCATCGTCTATATCTCGCACAAGCTCGACGAAGTGGAACGCGTGACCGACGAAGTGATCGTGATGCGCGATGGCCGCTTCGTCGCGCGCGCGCCGACCGACGAGCTGACGCGTCAGCAGATGGCCAATCTGATGGTCGGCCGCGAAGTCTCCGACATGTTCCCCGACAAGCCGCCGTTGTCCGACGACGCGCCGGTCGCGTTCGAAGTCGAAGGCGCATCGGTGCCGGGCTGGGCCGACGGCATCGGCTTTTCAGTGCGCAAGGGCGAAGTGTTCGGCTTCGCGGGACTCGTCGGCGCGGGGCGCACGGAGCTGTTCGAAGCGCTCGTCGGCCTGCGTCCGCTCTGTGCGGGGCGCGTCGTCATCGACGGAAAAACGGTCAAGCTCAAAGGCCCGCGCGAAGCGATGCAGCAAGGCCTCACTTATCTGAGCGAAGACAGAAAGGGGCGCGGCCTTCACGTCGACATGGCGCTGAAAGACAATCTCACGATGATGACGCTGGAGCGCTACGCGCATCCGCTCATCGATACGCGCGCGGAACGCGAAGCCCTGAACGCGGCGGTGAAGGACTTCGGCATACGCACCGGCAACGCGTCGATACGCGCGCGCATGCTGTCGGGCGGCAATCAGCAGAAGCTCGCGCTCGCGAAGTTCCTGAATCCCGATCCCCGCGTGATCGTGCTCGACGAACCCACGCGCGGCGTCGATGTCGGCGCGAAACGCGATATCTATTTCCTGATTCATCGGCTGGCCGCGGAAGGCCGCGCGGTGATCGTGATCTCGTCCGAACTGATCGAGCTGATCGGCTTGTGTCATCGCGTCGCGGTGATGCGCGCGGGCGAACTCGTCGCGACACTCGGCATGGATCTTTTGACCGAAGAGAGGTTGATCGCGCATGCGACCGGCACACACTGAAGACACCGAAAGCGAGAGCCGTCTCTCCACCGTCGCGCGCTTCATGTTCGGCGTCGGGCCGCTCATCGGGCTGATCGCGCTGTGTATCGGCGGCACCTTGCTCAACGGCGATTTCGCCACCGTCGACAACGCGATGAACGTGCTCACGCGCACGTCGTTCATTGGCATCATCGCGGTGGGGATGACCTTCGTCATCATCTCGGGCGGCATCGATCTGTCGGTCGGTTCGATGGCCGCGCTCATCGCGGGCAGCATGATCTACATGATGAACGCGCTGATGCAGGGCTTTCACGGCCACGCGGTGCCGCCGCTTCTGATCATCGCGCTCGGCATCGTGCTCGCGCTCGTGCTCGGCGCGCTGTTCGGCTTCGCGCATGGCGTGCTCGTGACGAAAGGGCGCATCGAGCCGTTCATCGTCACGCTCGGCACGCTCGGCATATTTCGCGCGCTGCTCACATGGCTCGCGGATGGCGGCGCGCTCACGCTCGACAACTCGCTCGTCGATCTTTACGGGCCGGTTTATTACGCGAGTCTGCTGCATGTTCCGGTGCCGATCTGGGTGTTCGCGATCGTGGCGGCGGGCGGTGCGCTCGTGCTCAATCGCACGGTGTACGGGCGTCATGTGCAGGCGATCGGATCGAACGAACAGGTCGCGCGTTATGCGGCGATTCGCGTGGATCGTGTGAAGATCGTCACGTATGTGCTGCTCGGTTTATGCGTGGCCGTCGCGACGATTCTGTATGTGCCGCGCTTAGGCTCCGCCACGCCGACGACGGGCCTCCTGTGGGAACTCGAAGCGATCGCGTCCGTCGTGGTCGGCGGCACGGCGCTGAAGGGCGGCGAAGGGCGCGTGATCGGCACGGTCATCGGCGCGATTCTGCTTTCGGTCATCAACAACATTTTGAATCTCACGAGCATCATCAGCGTGTATCTGAATGCGGCGGTGCAGGGCGCCGTCATCATCCTCGTAGCATTCTTGCAGCGCGGTCGTCGTTGATAGTCATAAAACAGGAGACATCGTCATGAAGAAAATGCTTCGCGCGCTCGGCGCGCTCACGTTGACGGCGAGCGCGTTCGCCGCTGCATCGTCGTCCGCATTCGCCGCCGACAAGGTCGTGCTGGGCGTCGCCATTCCGACCGCCGATCACGGCTTCACGGGCGGCATCGTGTGGTGGGCCAACGAAGCGAAGAAGGAACTGGAAAAGGCGCATCCCGACCTGAAGGTGATCGTGAAGACGGCGAGCACCGCGCCCGAGCAGGCGAACCAGTTGCAGGATTTGGTCACGGTCAACAAGATCAATGCGCTCGTGATCTTCCCGCAGGAATCGGCGTCGCTCACGCAACCGGTCGCGCAGGTCAAGAAGAAAGGCGTGTATGTGACGGTGGTCGATCGCGGCCTGACCGACACGAGCGCGCAGGACGCGTACGTCGCCGGCGACAACACCGCTTTCGGCAAGATTCCCGCCGAGTTTCTCGCGAAGCAGTTGAACGGCAAGGGCGATATCGTCGCGCTACGCGGCATTCCGACGACACTCGACAACGAGCGCTGGAACGCCTTCGAAGGCGTGCTGAAGCAATATCCCGACATCAAGATTCTCGATGCGAAATACGCCAACTGGAATCGCGACGATGCGTTCAAGGTAATGCAGGACTATCTCACGCGCTTCAAGCATATCGACGCCGTGTGGGCCGCGGATGACGACATGATGGTCGGCGTGCTGAAGGCGATCGATCAGGCGAAGCGCACGGACATCAAGATCGTGTTCGGCGGTGCGGGATCGAAGGAAGCGGTGAAGCGCATCATGGACGGCGATGCGCGCGTGCCGGCCGATGTCTCGTATTCGCCGAAGTTCATCTACGACGCGATCAAGCTGACCGCCGACGCGCGCCTGAAGGGCGACAAGCTGCCGCCGACGACGATCATCCCGTCGGTGCTCATCACGAAGGACAACGCCAAGCAGTTCTATTTCCCGAACTCGCCGTTCTGATGCGCGAAGGCCGTTCATCCGGCCTTCTTTTTGTGGAGGCGAAAGATGAAAACCATCAAAGGCCCGGCGATATTTCTCGCACAGTTCATGGGCGATCAGGCGCCGTTCGATACGCTCGCGAATCTCGCGTCGTGGGCGGCGTCGCTCGGTTACAAGGGCATACAGGTGCCTGCCGATCCGCGTCTGATCGATCTGGAGAAGGCCGCATCGAGCGATGCGTATTGCGATGAGATTCGCCGCACCGTCGACGATGCGGGCGTCGCGATCACCGAGTTGTCGACGCATCTGCAAGGGCAACTGGTCGCCGTGCATCCCGCATACGACACGCTGTTCGATGGCTTCGCCGCGCCGCATGTGCGGGGCGATCCGGCCGCGCGGACCGAATGGGCGATCGCGCAAATGAAGCTCGCGGCGGCGGCGTCGAAGCGTCTCGGCTTGAACGCGCACGTGACGTTTTCGGGCGCGCTCGCGTGGCCGTATGTGTATCCGTGGCCGCAGCGTCCGGCGGGTCTCGTCGAAGCCGCGTTCGAAGAGCTTGCGAACCGCTGGCGTCCGATTCTCGACGAGTTCGATCGCGCGGGCATCGACGTGTGTTACGAACTTCATCCTGGCGAAGACCTGCATGACGGCGTGACGTTCGAGCGTTTTCTCGCGGCGGTGGACGATCATCCGCGCGCGAACATCCTGTTCGATCCGAGCCACTTCATGTTGCAGCAGCTCGACTACCTTGCGTTCATCGACATCTATCACGCGCGCATCAAGGCGTTTCACGTAAAGGACGCCGAGTTCCGGCCGAGCGGGAAACAGGGCGTGTACGGCGGCTATTCCGGATGGGTCGATCGCGCCGGCCGCTTCCGTTCGCTGGGCGATGGCCAGATCGACTTCAAGGCGATCTTCTCGAAGATGGCGCAATACGATTTCGGCGGCTGGGCCGTGCTCGAATGGGAATGCGCGCTGAAGCATCCGGAAGACGGCGCGCGCGAAGGCGCGGTGTTCATCCGCGATCACATCATCCGCGTGGCCGAGCGCGCCTTCGATGACTTCGCGGGCAGCGGCGCGAGCCGCGAGCAGATGCGCGGCGTGCTCGGCATCGATTCCGGAGACAAGCGATGAATCGCGTGCGGTTGGGGATGGTCGGCGGCGGCGAGGGCGCGTTCATCGGCGCGGTGCATCGCATTGCGGCACGGCTCGACGATCGCTATGAACTCGTCGCGGGCGCGTTGTCGTCGGATGCGCGGCGCGCGGCATCGAGCGCCGCGGCGATCGGGCTCGCGCGCAGCTACGACGATTTTCGCGAGATGGCGCGCATCGAGGCTGGACGCTCGGACGGCATCGAGGCGGTCGCGATCGTCACGCCGAATCATCTGCATGCGCCGATCGCGACCGCTTTTCTCGAAGCGGGCATTCACGTGATTTGCGACAAGCCGCTCGCCGTTTCGCTCGATGAAGGCGAGGCGCTGGCGAAGCTCGCGCGCGAGAAGGATCGCGTGTTCGCGGTGACTTATACCTACACGGGTTATCCGCTCGTGCGGCATGCGCGCGGAATGGTACAGCGCGGCTTGCTCGGCGACATTCGCGTGGTGCAGATCGAGTATGCGCAGGACTGGCTGTCTCTTCCTGTCGAGACGCAGGCGAACCGGCAGGCCGTATGGCGCACCGATCCCGCGCTCGCTGGACCGGCGGGATGTCTCGGCGATATCGGCACGCACGCGTATCAGCTTGCGGAATACGTGACGGGGATGCGGCCATCCGAGCTTGCCGCCGATGTGACGACGTTCGTGCCGAATCGTCGTGTGGACGATCATGTTCAGGCGATGTTGCGCTACGAGAACGGCGCGCGTGGCATGTTGTGGGCGAGTCAGGTCGCGGCCGGCGAGGAGAACGCGTTGCGATTGCGCGTGTATGGGACGAAGGCGGGCATTGCGTTCGATCAGCAGAAGCCGAACGAATTGTGGTTCACGCCGATAGGCGGCGCGTCGGAGCGCATCACGCGCGGGCGCGTGCAAAGTCCTGAAGCGCTGCACGCGACGCGCGTGCCGGCGGGACATCCGGAAGGGTATCTGGAAGCGTTCGCGCAGGTTTATACGGATGCGGCGGCGTGTATCGCGAGCGGGACGACGCAGGGGGATGACTGGCTGACGACCGTCGAGGATGGGGTCGCGGGGTTGCGGTTCGTGGAGGCGGTGTTGAGGAGTGGGGGGCGGAATGGGGAGTGGGTGGGGCTGAAGAATTAGTCGAATACCCACTTTCTTCGCCTTCAGCCGAAATGCGCGCCAAACGCTCGATTGCGAATCGAAGGTTTCGCAGCTTGGCTGCAAGAAAAAACGCGGCTTCCAAAGGAAGCCGCGTCTCATGCTCTCGATCTGTTCAGTCAGATCCTCACGTCCAATTCGCGTGAAAACTCCCTTCCTTATCCGTGCGTTCGAACGTATGCGCGCCGAAGAAATCGCGCTGCGCCTGCACCAGGTTCGCGGGCAACCTCTCCGACCGATACGCATCGAAGTAAGCAATCGCCGACGAGAACGCCGGCACCGGAATCCCCGCCTTCACGGCCGCCACGACGACATCGCGCAGCGCTTCCTGATACTTCGCCGCGATATCGCTGAAATACGGATCGAGCAACAGATTCGCGAGGTCGGGCTTCGCAGCATAAGCATCGGTGATCTTCTGCAAAAAGCGCGCGCGGATGATGCAGCCCGCCCGGAAAATCTTCGCGATCTCGCCGTAATGCAGATCCCACTTGTACTCTTCCGACGCCGCGCGCAACTGCGCAAAACCTTGCGCATACGAGACGATCTTCGACAGATACAACGCACGCCGCACCGACTCGACGAACGCCGCGCGATCGCCGTCGAACTTCGGCGTCGGGCCTGCCAGCACCTTGCTCGCCGCCACACGCTGCGTCTTCAGCGACGACAGCACGCGCGCAAACACCGCTTCCGTAATCAAAGGCAGCGGCGCGCCGAGGTCCAGCGCGTTCTGGCTCGTCCACTTGCCCGTGCCCTTTTGCGCGGCGCGGTCGAGAATCACATCGACGAGATCCTTGCCGGTTTCCTCGTCCTTCTTCGAGAAAATCTTCGACGTGATTTCGATCAGGTAACTGTCCAGTTCGCCCTGATTCCACTCCACATACACCTTGCCCAGCTCTTCGTTCGACAGACCCGCGACGCGCTTGAGCACGTCATAGCTCTCGGCGATCAACTGCATGTCGCCGTATTCGATGCCGTTGTGCACCATCTTCACGAAATGGCCCGCGCCGTCCGGGCCCATGTACGCGACGCACGGCTCGCCGTCCGGCGCCTTCGCGGCGATTTCCGTGAGGATCGGCGCGACGAGTTCGTACGCTTCCTTCTGTCCGCCCGGCATGATCGACGGGCCTTTGAGCGCGCCTTCCTCGCCGCCCGACACGCCCGTGCCGATGAAATGCAGCCCCGACTTCGCGAGATCCTGATTGCGGCGGATCGTGTCGGTGAAATGCGTGTTGCCGCCGTCGATGAGAATGTCGCCCTTTTCCAGCAGCGGACGCAGCGAAGCGATGGTCTCGTCGGTGCCGGCGCCGGCCTTCACCATCATCAGAATGCGGCGCGGCTTTTCGAGCGACTCGACGAACTCTTCGAGCGTGTAGGTCGGCACGAGCTTCTTGTCGGGATGTTCGGCAATCAGTTCGTCGGTTTTGGCGCGGCTGCGGTTGAATACCGAAACGGCGTGGCCGCGGCTCTCGATGTTCAAGGCCAGGTTGCGGCCCATGACGGCGAGGCCTACCACGCCGATAGCTTGCTTGCTCATTGCTTGATCTCCGAATGACCGAAGCGTCGCGCGGCTCGTGGCGCGCGGCTTCGGGATGAAAACGTGTCGATGGGGCGGCGCCCGCGCGAGAGAGATCGTCTCCGGTTCCGACCGGCGGCGCGATGGGCCGCGCCGATGTCCGATCGTTTTGCGCGAGCGCAGACCGCCCGAATTTACCACTTTGAGACGCATCCGGCAGGGGCCGCGCCGTCCGATCGAGCGCCAAAAGCATCGCCGTCATAGAATGGACGCCCGCAACGAGCACGCCGCGAAGGCCATCCGAAACATGCCGCCCGCCCGGCGCGCGCGCAGCCATCATTACTCCGTCTACGTCGTCGAACTGTCCGGAACGGTCTGGAACGAAGCGCGTTTCCGTCGCGCGAATCCGGATTACGTGATCGGCATGCCGTTCGTCTACGTGGGCATGACGGGCATCGATCCCGACGTGCGCTTCGACAAGCACAAGGCCGGCATCCAGTCGAATCGCTACGTCCGCGAATACGGACTGCGGCTCCTGCCGCAACTGTATGAGATGTACAACCCGATGCCCTACGACGGCGCGCGCGACATGGAAGTGGAACTGGCGATCGGCTTGCGCGAAGCGGGCTATGGCGTCTGGCAGGCGTGAACGATTCATACAGCGAAAAGGAGCGAGACATGCGGATTCTGGTAGTGGGCGCGGGGGCCATCGGCGGATATTTCGGTGCACGGCTGCTCGAAGCGGGCCGCGACGTGACCTTTCTCGTGCGCGAGCGCCGCGCCGAGCGGCTGCGTCAGTGCGGCCTGAAAGTGAAGAGCCCGGAAGGCGATCTCGCGTTCGCCTGTCCGCCGATGGTGCTCGCGAAAGACATCGACGGCCCTTACGATCTCGTGCTCCTGAGCTGCAAGGCCTACGACCTGCAAGGCGCGATCGATTCCTTCGCGCCCGCCGTCGGTCCCGATACCGCGATCCTGCCGCTCCTGAACGGCATGGGCCATCTCGACGCGCTCGACGCGCGCTTCGATCCCGCGAACGTGCTCGGCGGCCAATGCGTGATCGCCGCGACGCTCGACGCCGAAGGCGAGATCGTGCATCTGAACAACATGCATTCGATGACTATCGGCGAGCGCACGGGCGGCCGCTCGGCGCGCATCGACGCAATCGCCGCGCAACTCGACGGCGCGGGCTTCGATTTAAACGTGAGCGAAGACATCCTTCAGTCGATGTGGGACAAGTGGGTGTTCCTCGCCACGCTCGCGACCGGCACCTGCCTGATGCGCGCGCCCATCGGCGATATTCTCGCGGCGCCGGGCGGCGAGGCGCTGCTGTTCCAGCTCTTCGACGAATGCTGCGGCATCGCCGGCGACAACGCGCACGCACCGGGCGAGGCGGTCGTCACGCGCGCGCGGGCGTTCTTCTCGGAGCGCGGCTCGCCGATGACCGCATCGATGCTGCGCGATCTCGAGAACGGCGCGCCGATCGAGGCGGATCACATCGTCGGCGATCTGCTGTCGCGGCGGCGCACGCAAATCGCCGGGCTGTCGGCGCTGGCGGTCGCATACGCGCATCTGAAAGCCTACGAAGCGCGCCGGGCACGCGCGTGAGCGTCATGTCCGGCGACGGCCACGCGCCACGGCCGACGGTCACCGAAATCTTCATCGGCTTTCTGACGCTCGGGCTGACGGCGTTCGGCGGCGCGCTGCCGCTCGCGCGGCGCGAGATCGTCGAGCGCCGCAAATGGCTCGACGCCGACGCGTTCACCGATCTCCTCGGCCTCTGTCAGTTCCTGCCGGGCGGCAACGTGATCAATCTGTCGGTGGCAATCGGCATGCGCTTTCGCGGCGTGCCGGGCGCGCTCGCGGGCTTGCTGGGGCTGCTTGTCGGACCGTCGCTCATCGTGATCGGGCTCGGCGTGATCTATCAGCGCACGCATCAGGACCCGCGCATCGCGCATCTGTTCGCGGGGCTCGCGGCGGCTGCGGCGGGCCTGCTCATCGCGATGGCGGCGAAGATCATGTGGCCGCTGCGCCGGAAGCCGGAAACGGCGATCGTCGCGCTTCTGATGTTCGCGTCGATAGCGATCCTGCGCACGCCGCTCCTGCCGACGATGCTCGTCTTCACGCCGATTTCGGTGCTGATCGCGTGGAAAGTCCGCCGATGAAAAACGATCTGCTTTCGCTCGCGGCGATCTTCAGTCAGCTCTCGCTGCTCGCGTTCGGCGGCGGCAATTCGATCCTGCCGGAAATGCAGCGTCAGGTCGTGCAGGTTCACGAATGGATGTCGAAGGCCGATTTCTCCGCGCTCTTCGCGCTCGCGCAGGCCGCGCCGGGCCCGAACATGATGGTCGTCACGCTGATCGGCTGGCATGTCGCCGGCTGGCCCGGCGTGCTGGTGACGTCGATCGCGAAGTTCGGGCCGTCGTCGCTCGTGACGATCGCCGCGATGCACGCGTGGGAGCGCTTCAAGGATCGCCCGTGGCGGCGCTTCATCCAGCTCGGGCTCGTGCCGATCACGGCCGGGCTCGTCGCGGCGAGCGCGTTGCTGATCGCCGAGGCATCCGATGGAACCTGGACGCTCGCGGCCATCACGGCGCTCGTCGCGCTCGTCTCGTACCGGACGAAGCTGCATCCGCTGTGGCTGCTCGCGGGCGGCGCGCTCATCGGGCTGACGGGTTTCGGCCAGTAAGATCGGGCAAGTTTTCTGCTGGCTTCATCGACAACAAAAGACAAGGAAGCACGCCATGAGCATGAACATCGAATACGCGAAGACCGCACCGGATCGCACGGAAATCGACGCGCTCACCGGCCCGACGGTCGTCGAGTTCGGCACCGACTGGTGCGGTTTCTGCCGTGCCGCGCAACCGTTGATCGCGCAGGCATTTCAGGATCATCGCGCGGTGCAGCACATCAAGATCGAGGATGGCAGCGGCCGCCCGCTCGGACGTTCGTTTCGCGTAAAGCTCTGGCCGACGCTCGTCTTCATGCTCGGCGGCAAGGAAGTCGCGCGCCTCGTGCGCCCCGGCGACGTCTCCGAAATTCGTGACGCGCTCGCGCTCATCGACGAGCCGCTCGCGCAGTAAGCCATGACCGAGGGTTATTCCTCGGTCCACGTCCATCGTAAAAATTTGTATGATGACCCGATGACCTGACGAGGCGCATCGAGTCGCATGTTCGAGAAAATTCCGCCGCGCGCGTTGAGCGACACCGTCGCGCAAAAATTGCAAAAGCTGATCGAGAACGGCAGTTTCGCCGCGACCGGCAAGCTGCCGACCGAAGCGGTGCTCGCGCAGGAATTCGGCGTGAGCCGCACGGTCATTCGCGAAGCCATCTCGCGGCTGAAGAACGAAGGCATGGTCGAGCCGCGTCAGGGCAGCGGCGTATTCATCGTCGAGCGCGCGGGGATTCGGCCGTTGCGCATCGATTATGCGCAGGCGGTCGAGCCCGGCGCGGTCGTGCAGATTCTCGCGCTGCGCCGGGCGATCGAGGCCGAAGTGGCATCCGAAGCCGCGCAGCGGCGTACCGACGAACAACTCGCCGCCATCGATGACGCGCTCGCATCCATCGATGAAGCCGTGCGCGATGGCCGCGACGGCGTCGCCGAGGACGTCGCGTTCCATCGGGAAATCGCCAACGCGACCGGCAATCCGTACTTCCTGAAAACCCTCACGTTTCTGAACCAGTACCTGGAAGCGGGCACGCTCGTTACGCGCGGCAACGAGGCGCTGCGCGAGGACTTCATGCGTCAGGTGCGCGAGGAGCACGCGGCGATCGTCGAGGCGATCCGCGCGCGCGAGCCCGACGCCGCGCGCCACGCCGCGCAGACGCATCTCATCAACGCCGCGCGCCGACTGGCGGAAGCGGGCATCTGTTAAGGAATCTGCGATGACACGAAACGTCGGAGTGATCGGTTTGGGCGCAATGGGCATGGGCGTCGCGCGCTCGTTGCTGCGGGCGGGCTTCGCCGTGCATGCGTGCGACGTGCGCCAGCCGGTGCTCGATGCGTTCGCGGCCGAAGGCGGCATCGCGTGCGCGTCGCCGGCCGAGTTGGGCGGCAAGTGCGCGGTCGTGCTGACGGTCGTCGTCAATGCGGCGCAGACCGAAGCCGTGCTGTTCGGCGAAACCGGCGCGGTCGAAGCGATGAAACCCGGCGGCGTCGTGCTCGCGTGCGCGACGGTATCGCCGCAATTCGCCGCCGATCTCGGCAAGCGCATCGGCGAGAAGGGCGTGCACATGCTCGACGCGCCCTTGTCCGGCGGCGCGGCGAAAGCCAGCTCGGGCGAAATGACGATGATGACCTCCGGCCCCGCCGACGCCTACGCTGCCTGCGAGGACGTACTCGACGCGATCGCGGGCAAGGTCTATCGGCTCGGCGACGCCCACGGCGCGGGCTCGAAGGTGAAGATCATCAATCAGTTGCTGGCGGGCGTGCATATCGCGGCGGCGGCCGAAGCGATGGCGCTCGGTCTGCGCGAAGGCGTCGATCCGGATGCGCTTTACGACGTCATCACCCACAGCGCGGGCAATTCGTGGATGTTCGAGAATCGCGTGCCGCACATTCTTTCGGGCGATTACACACCGCTTTCCGCCGTCGATATTTTCGTTAAGGACTTGGGCCTCGTGCTCGACACGGCGCGCACGTCGAAATTTCCGTTGCCGCTGTCGGCGGCGGCGCATCAGATGTTCATGATGGCGTCCACGGCCGGACACGGCGGCGAGGACGATTCCGCGGTCATCAAGATTTTTCCGGGCATCGACATTCCGAAGGGAGCGAAGCAATGACGCAAGCGGCGCAGGCACTGCTCGGCTGTATCGCCGACGATTTCACCGGCGCGACCGATCTCGCCAACATGCTCGTGCGCGGCGGCATGCGCACGGTGCAGACCATCGGCGTGCCGGAAGCGAGCGCGCGGATCGAGGCGGACGCGATCGTCGTCGCGCTGAAGTCGCGCACGATTCCCGCCGACGACGCCATGCGCCAGTCGCTCGATGCGCTCGAATGGCTGCGCGCGCAGGGCTGCCGCCAGTTCTTCTTCAAATATTGCTCGACGTTCGATTCGACCGACAAGGGCAACATCGGCCCGGTCGCGGACGCGTTGCTCGACGCGCTGAAGGACGATTTCACGATTGCGTGCCCGGCGTTTCCCGAGAATGGGCGCACGATTTTTCGCGGCAACCTGTTCGTCGGCGATGTGTTGCTGAACGAATCGGGCATGGAGAATCATCCGCTCACGCCGATGACCGATCCGAACCTCGTGCGCGTCTTGCAGCGTCAGACGAAATCGAAGGTCGGGCTCATTCGTTACGACACGATTGCGAAGGGGGCGGACGCGATCCGCGCGCGCATCGATGAATTGAAGAAGGACGGCGTGCGCCTCGCGATCGCGGATGCCGTTTCGGACGCGGACTTGTACGTGCTCGGCGACGCATGCCGCGATGTGAAGCTGATTACGGGCGGCTCGGGCATCGCGCTTGGATTGCCGCAGAATTTCCGCGCGGCGAATCTGCTGGCGCACGCGGAGCACGCCGCCGATTTGCCGACGATCGAGGGCAAAGCGGTGGTGCTGGCGGGGAGTGCATCGAAGGCGACGAACGCGCAGGTTGCGCACTGGCGCGAATCGAAGCCGGCGTTTCGCGTCGATCCGATGGCGTTGTCGCGCGGCGAGCCGGTCGTGCAGAGCGCGGTCGAATTCGCGCGCCAGCATGACGAGCCGGTGCTGATTTACGCGACGTCATCGCCGGAAGAAGTGAAGGCGGTGCAGAAGGAACTGGGCGTCGAGAAGGCGGGGCATCTGGTGGAAGACGCGCTTGCGTCGATAGCCCGGACATTGCGCGATGACGGCTGCGCCAAATTCGTCGTGGCGGGCGGCGAAACGTCGGGCGCGGTGGTGCAGGCGCTGGACGTGCGTTCGTTGCGCATCGGGCCGCAGATCGATCCGGGCGTGCCGGCGACGCAATCGATCGGCGCGGATGGAAGCGGGGCGCTGGGCCTGGCGCTCAAGTCCGGCAATTTCGGCACGACCGATTTCTTTGAAAAGGCGTTGAAGGCACTGTGATGGCATCGAACGAGAACGCTATTCGCGAAGAGATCTGCGTGACGGGCAGAAGCCTGTACGAGCGCCGATATACGGTGGGCAGCGCGGGCAACATCAGCGCGCGGCTCGACGATGGCTGGCTGATCACGCCGACGGATGCGTGCCTGGGCCGCCTCGATCCGAACGATATTGCGAAGGTGGATGCGCGAGGCAATCACGTATCGGGCGGACGTCCGTCGAAGACGTTGGCGCTGCATCGCCGGATCTACGAAAACGATGCGAACGCGCGCGGCGTGGTGCATACGCATTCGACGCATCTGGTGGCGCTGACGTTGGCGGGCGTGTGGAAGAACGACGATGTATTGCCGCCGATCACGCCGTATTACGTGATGAAGGTGGGCCATGTTCCGCTGATAGCGTACCGCCGACCGGGCGACGAGTCGGTGGCGGAGGAAGTGGCGGCGTTGGCGTCGCGCGTGAGGGCGGTGTTGCTGGAGCGGTTGGGGCCGGTGGTGTGGGAGAAGTCTGTGTCGCACGCGAGCTATGCGTTGGAGGAGTTGGAGGAGACGGCGCGGCTGTATCTATCGACGATGCCGCGTCCGGAGCCGTTGGCGGAAGAAGCGATAGAGGAATTGAAGAAGACGTTCGGCGCGCGCTGGTAACACAGAGCCGACTGACCGATCGGCCGCGAAGCGGGCTGGAGCCGTTTCGTGCTGAACCAGCGCGCGAAACGGACTAGCTGGTCGGACCGTGCGCGAGCCAGGCCCGATGGGGCCTATGAGGGCACTCTTTAGGCGAGTGCCACGGTGGACGAGAGTACTACCCAAATTGCGTGTGACCGCGGGCCTGAAAAGCTGCTTTCTTTGCTTACTTTCTTTGCAGCAGCAAAGAAAGTAAGTGCCGCCCCGCACAGGGGCAACGCGAATAGACCGACTCGAACACAGGATTCCATGGAAGCAAGCGCATTCGAAACCGGAACAGACGGAGCACAAGCAAATGCCAAGATTCGCAGCAAACCTGACGATGATGTACCCCGAGCACGCTTTCCTGGACCGCTTCGCCGCAGCGGCGAAGGATGGTTTCAAGGCGGTGGAATTCCTGTTCCCTTACGACTTTGAAGCGAACGAAATCAAGCAGCGCTTAACGGACAATGGCTTGACGCAGGCGTTGTTCAACGCCCCGCCGGGCGACTGGGCGAAGGGCGAACGCGGCATCGCCTCGTTACCGGGCCGCGAGGAAGAGTTCAAGCAGAGCGTCGCAAAGGGACTCGAATACACCGCCGTGCTGGGCAACGAGAAACTGCACGTCATGGCCGGCCTGATCGCAAAAGATCAGAACAGAGAGCAACATCGCGCGGTGTATCTGAAGAACCTCGAATACGCGGCAAAAGAAGCGCAGAAAGCGGGCATAACGATCGTGATCGAGCCGATCAACACCCGCGACATACCCGGTTTCTTCCTGAACCGCCAAGACGAAGCACAGCAAATCTGCGATGAGATCAATGCGCCGAATTTAAAAGTGCAATTCGACATCTATCACTGCCAGATCGTGGAAGGCGACATCGCGATGAAGCTTAAGCGCGACATGAAGCGCCCGAATGCGGGCATCGGCCATATCCAGATTGCGGGCGTGCCGGAGCGCCACGAACCGGGCATCGGCGAATTGAACTATCCGTATCTCTTCGAACTGATCGATTCGCTTGGCTACGAGGGCTTCATCGGCTGCGAATACAAACCGAAGGCCGGCACGTCGGAAGGTCTCGGCTGGCTCAAACCTTATCTGTAAAAACGGAAGCGACCACATGAAGATACTCATCACGGGCGGCGCGGGCTTCATCGGTCAGCGACTCGCAAAGCGGCTGCTCGCGCGCAACGAGCTCAATGGCAAGCCGATCACGGAACTGGTGCTGCTCGACGTAGCGCGTCCGCAAGACGACAGCCTGCTGAACGACAAACGCGTGCGCGCCGAAACCGGCGACATCTCCGACCCGGCGGTGCTGCAACGCCACGTCGACACGGGGACGGAAGCCATCTTCCATCTCGCTGCGATCGTGAGCGGCCAGGCCGAAGCGGATTTCGATCTCGGCATGAAGATCAACCTCGACGCGTCGCGCGCGCTGCTCGAAGTGTGCCGCGCGGCGGGCCACAAGCCGCGCGTCGTGTTCACGAGTTCGGTCGCGGTGTACGGCGGCGCGCTGCCCGACGTCGTGCAGGACGACACCGCGCTGAATCCGCAATCGTCGTACGGAACGCAAAAGGCGATCGCCGAGCTGCTGCTCTCCGATTACGCGCGGCGCGGTTTCGTCGATGGCCGCGTGCTGCGCCTGCCGACGATCAGCGTGCGCCCCGGCAAGCCCAACGCGGCGGCGTCGTCGTTCGCGAGCGGCATCATCCGCGAGCCGCTGAACGGCGAGCGTTCGACGTGTCCCGTCGATGGCGAAACGCGTCTGTGGCTGCTGTCGCCGAAAAGCGCGGTCGAGGCGCTGATCGCCGGCTGCGAAATCGAGCGCGAAAAGCTCGGCTTGCGGCCAGTCATCAATCTGCCGGGGCTGTCGGTCAGCGTGAACGAGATGGTCGCGGCGCTGCGCGAAGTGGCGGGCGACGAAGTCGTGCAGCGCATCGACTGGCAGCGCGACGAACGCATCGAGAAGATCGTGTGCAGTTGGCCGGGCGCGTGGAATACGGCGCGCGCGGAGCAACTCGGCCTGTCGGGCGATAAAAATTTCGCCGACGTGATCCGCGCCTATATCGCCGACGACCTCGCCTGAATCCCACTCTCCGGGCATCGCGCGCGCGATGCCCGCGTCCCGCGCGCCTGTCATGCTTACGATCGCGTTTCCGGGCTACACTTATCTCTTAAATGTGACGAACGTCGGCCCGGCGCCGCGCGTATCGCGTTGAACCACGAGCGGCCGCAAGCGCTCGTATCTCTCTCGCTTTCGTGCCTTGCGTGCCTAACGTGCTCCGTGCGCCTTCGCAGCGCCGTTCGCGGCGCGCGTCCCGTGAACAGACCATTCCCGCGCGGGAGATTCCCATGTTGTTGCATCAGCTAGTCGATCGATTCGGCCCGGCGATCGTGTTCGTCAACGTGATGGGCTCGGCGCTCGGGCTGCCCGTGCCCGCCATGCCGACGATGATCGTCGTCGGCGCATCCATCGCGCTGATGGCGGTCGACGGCGGCGCATTCTGGCCGCCGCTCGTGGGCGTGCTGTGCGTCGCGGTGGCGGGCGGCGTGCTCGGCGATCTCGTCTGGTTCCAGGGCGGGCGCAAGTATGGCGACAAAACGCTCAAGACCATCTGCAAGCTCTCGCTTTCGCGCGATACCTGCGTGAAGAAGACCGAACGCTTCTTCGGGCGCTGGGGCGTACGCATCCTGCTCGTCGCGAAGTTCATCCCCGGTCTTTCGCTCGTCTCCGTGCCGCTCGCGGGCGCGATGGGCGTGAAGCTGCGCAGCTTCATCGCGCACGACGGCGCGGGCATCGCGCTGTGGGGCGCGGTCGGGCTGACGGTCGGCGTCATCTTCGCGGCGCAGTTGGAGATGGTCTTCGCGATGATCTCGCAGCTCGGGCGGCAGGCGGTGGCGGTCGTCGCGGTGCTGCTCGCGATCTACGTCACGTACCGCTGGTGGCGCCGCCGCGCGCTCATGGCGACGCTGGAAAAAGCGCGCATCAGCGTGGACGAGCTGTATGCGCTCATGAACGACGAGCCGCTGCCCGTAATCTTCGACATCCGTTCGCCCGAAAAACGCATGCTCGATCCCGAAGCGATTCCCGGCTCGATGTTCGCCGACGAACGCGATCTCGCGAAGATCATCGAGAGCTACGACAAGTCGCGCAAGGTCGTCATCTATTGCTCGTGTCCGAACGAAGTGTCGGCTGCGTGGATGGCGAAGACCATGCGTAACGCGGGTTTTCGCGACGTCGTGCCGCTCACGGGCGGGCTCGACGCGTGGCGGCTCGCCGGTTTTCACGTCGCGACGCTGACCGAGTTCGGCGAGCTCGCGGCGTCGTCGCCCGAGGAAGTCGCGGAAATGGCGGCGATGTGCCCGTGGCCCGTCAAGTCGTCGGTATCGGGATCGGCGTCGGCATCGCCCGCGGGCACCGCATCCCTGCATGAAGCTGGTTTTCCACACGGAGATCGCGCATGAGTACCACGCCGTTCAACGAGTCCTCTCAGGACATGCCGAATGTCGTCGCATGGAGCGCGCGCGAGCCGATGGAGAGTCCGAATCCGAACGTGGTGCCGACGCCCGCCGCCGCATCCTCGACGAGCGACGACAACGCGCCCTTCTCGCCGCTCGAAAGCCGCGTGCACCAGATGTTCCCGCGCCTGACCGATAACGAGATCGAGCGCATGAGCCGCTTCGGCACGCCGGCGCACTATCGCGCGGGCGAGTGGATTTTCCGCGTCGGCGAAACCGGGCGCGGCATGGTGATCGTCCTGAAGGGCGCGGTGCGCGTGACGCGGCGCGATGCGCTCGGCATCGAGCACATCGTGCGCGAGCACGGCGAGGGGCATTTTCTCGCGGAAGTGGCGCAACTCTCGGGCAAGCCGTGTCTCGTCGACGGCATGGCGGTCGGCGAAGTGGATGGCATCGTGATTCCGCCGGAGCGTCTGCGGGCGCTGCTCGTCGCCGAAGCGGAACTGGGCGAGCGCATCATGCGCGCGCTGATCCTGCGGCGCGTCGGCCTCATCGAAAAGGGCAGCGGACCGGTGCTGCTCGGCCCGTCCGACGACGGCCGTCTCGTGTCGCTGCAAGGCTTCCTGCGCCGGAATGGTTATCCGCACACGGTGATCGACGCCTGCACCGACCCCGATGCGATCTCGCTGCTCGAACGCATTTCGGCATCGACGGCCGATTTCCCGCTCGTCATCTGCCCGGACGGCACCGTGTTGCGCGCGCCCGATGAAAATCAGGTCGCGACGCAGCTCGGCTGGCTGCCGGAGTTCGATCCCGCGCATGTCTACGATGTCGCCGTCGTCGGCGCGGGTCCGGCCGGTCTTGCGACGGCGGTGTACGCGGCGTCGGAAGGTCTGTCGGTCGCGGTGTTCGATTGCCGCGCGCCGGGCGGGCAGGCGGGCGCGAGCTCGCGCATCGAGAACTATCTCGGCTTTCCGACCGGCATCTCGGGTCAGGCGCTCGCCGGGCGCGCGTTCGTGCAGGCGCAGAAGTTCGGCGCGCATATCGCGATTCCGACGAAGATCAAGGCGCTGCATTGCGACTGCAATCCGATCCAGATCGAACTACAGAACGGCACGCGCGTGACGACGCAGACGGTCGTGATCGCTTCGGGTGCGGCGTATCGGCGGCCGGACATCGCGGGGCTCGATCGGTATGAAGGGCACGGCACGTATTACTGGGCGTCGCCGGTCGAGGCGAAGCTCTGCAAGAACGCGGAAGTCGTGCTCGTCGGCGGCGGCAATTCGGCGGGACAGGCCGTCGTCTATCTCGCGACGCATGCGAAGCACGTCCATGTGCTGATTCGCGGCGCGGGGCTGTCGTCGAGCATGTCGCACTATCTGGTCGAGCGCATCGGCTCGCTGCCGAACGTCACGGTGCGAACGCATACGCAGATCACCTCGCTCGACGGCGACGGCCGCGCGCTCACGGCGGTCAATTGCAAGTCGCCGGATGGGCCGCTCACGATCGAGTCGCGGCATCTGTTCCTCTTCACCGGCGCGGACCCGAATACCGACTGGTTGCGCAACTGCAACGTGAACGTCGACGGGAAAGGCTTCGTGCTGACTGGACCGGAGGCCCACGAAGGGCGCACCGAAGGCGTCATGGCGCTGGAAACCAGCGTGCCGGGGGTGTTCGCTATCGGCGACGTGCGCTCGAGTTCGACGAAACGCGTCGCGGCGGCGGTCGGCGAAGGCGCTGCGGTCGTCGCGCAGATTCACGGCTTGCTCGCGAAGCGCGAAGCTTTGAGCGTGCCCGTGGCGTAAAACGCGCATCACGCTCCCGACGATAAAAACGGCCACTCGACAGTGGCCGTTTTTATTTTCGAATATCACGCGACTCACGCGACATTCCGACTCAGTTGCAAAAGACTGTCTAAAGCCGCGCCAGTATTGACGCTCTGGGCGCTCATTATTGAGCTTCGAGAAATTTGATCCTCGGCGTTCAATCATTTCATCGTGTTCCAATTCGCGCTGCCTATAATCAGTTCGAAGTTCTGTCGAATTTGAACCGCACTGATTTTCAGTGGCATTAAGAATCGAATAATCGCGCGAACGGAGAATTCAATTATTTCGAATTCCTTATGAGTTCGTGCGTTTAAACCAATCGAACCGATCCATTTAATTCAACGAAGAAGAGGAGTATGCCGTGACGCAAAAACATTTCCGCGCCGAACCTTTCGATCTGGCTTTCGAGCTGAAACACACGGCGCTCGTCATGATCGACATGCAACGCGATTTCGTCGAACCCGGCGGATTCGGCGAAGCGCTGGGCAACGACGTGTCGTTCGTGCGCACCGCGATCGAACCGTGCAAGCGCGTGCTGGCCGCGGCGCGCGACGCCGGCATGCTCGTCATTCATACGCGGGAAGGCCATCGCGCCGACCTGACGGATTGCCCGCCGGCCAAACTCACGCGCGGCGGCAAGACTTTCATCGGCTCCGACGGTCCGATGGGCCGCATCCTCGTGCGTGGGGAGAAGGGCCACGACCTGATTCCGGAACTGTATCCGGTCGCGGGCGAGCCGGTCATCGACAAGCCGGGCAAGGGCGCGTTCTATGAAACCGACCTGCATCTCATCCTGAAGAATCACGATATCCGCACGCTGATCGTGTGCGGCGTGACGACCGAAGTGTGCGTAACGACGACCGTGCGCGAGGCCAACGATCGCGGCTTCGAATGCATCGTGCCGCAGGATTGCGTCGGTTCGTACTTCCCCGAGTTCCAGAAGTACGCGCTCGAGATGATCAAGGCGCAAGGCGCGATCTTCGGCTGGGTCAGCGACGCCGGCGCGGTCATCGAAGCGCTGCGCGGCTAAGGCGCGCTGAGCCTGCGCATGAGTCCGATCACGCTACGCGGCCTGAGCATCGGCTATCTGGCGCGGCCGGGCTTGTCGCGCACCGGGGATTTCGCGGTGCACAGCAGTTTCAGGCACGCGCTCAATCTCGTCGCGCAGACGGGCGACTGGTTCACGCTCGTCGATGCCGCGTGCGAGAACCTGTCGTGCGGCGCGCGCGTGAGCGCGCCGCCGGATTGGGACTGGCGCGACCATGCGCGGCCTGGCGAGCGCGTCCCGTTTTCCAATGGCCGTCTGAGCGGCGCGACGTGGCAGGTCGATCTGACCGGCGCGGCGTGCTGGCAGCCCGCGCTGCAAAGCGCAACCGGCGTGCGGATGTCGCCGGATGCGTTGTCGGCGCGGCATGAGCGCGTCGCGGCGCGGCTTGCGGCGCACTGCGCGCGGCACGCCGTGGCAGGCGCGCTGCAGTGGCTGCCGGGCTGGCCAGCGCACGCGCGCGCCGTCAGGCTGAGTCCACACGATGACCCCGCCACGCTCGCTGCCACGGTTCACGCGCTCGTCGGCCTCGGCGGCGGTCTCACGCCCGACGGCGACGATTATCTGCTCGGCTATCTCGCGGCGATTTGGGCCGCGCTCGGCGATCCGCAAATCGACGCGCATCGGCATGTCTTGTCGACCGAGCTGCGCGCGAATCTGCATCGCACGAACGATATCAGCCGCCATTACCTGCAACTCGCGCTCGACGGACATTTCAACGAACCGGTCGATCGATTTATCGCGATTGCATCGGCGGCGGACGAAAGCGCGGATATCGAACATGCCGCCGATGCCGTGATGCGCTGGGGCGCGTCGTCCGGCGTGGATTGTCTCGGCGGCATTTTGCACGGCATGCGCGCATGGCGAGAAACGATTCGAATGCGCGAAGCGAAATCATTATTCCCGGAATCGGCTTGAAGCATTTGCGATTCTGTTTTCAAGAAACCGCGAATCGCATTTAAAGAACGGAGAGGTGCAATGGCCATCAAAATCGAAATATTCAAAAATCTGTATCAGGATTCGGTTTCCCTGATGCAGATTTCGGCGCATATCGGCAAGCTGCCGGGCGTCGAGCAGGCGTCCGTCGTCATGGGTACGCCGGCCAATCTCGTGCAGCTCGCCGACGCCGGACTCGGCGACGACGTGAAAGCAAGCCCGAACGATCTCGTCATCGCGGTGCGCGGCGACGAAGCCGCTTGCGAAGAAGCGCTCGGTCTCGCTCGCGAACGCCTGAGCGCGCGCGTGTCGACATCCGACACGCAGACGAGCGAAGCGCTCAAGGCCACCAGTCTCGCGATGGTCTGCGACGACGAACCCGCGTCGAACCTCGCGCTCATCTCGGTGCCGGGCGATTACGCGGCCGCCGAAGCCATCAAGGCGCTGCAGTTCGGCATGAACGTCATGCTCTTCAGCGACAACGTCAGCATGGCGCACGAAAAGGCCATCAAGACGTTCGCGCGCGAAAAGCGCCTCATCGTCATGGGCCCCGACTGCGGCACGGCCATCGTCAACGGCATGCCGCTCGGCTTCGCCAACGTGGTGCGGCGCGGCGGCATCGGCGTCGTGGGCGCATCGGGCACGGGGCTGCAGGAAGTCACCTGCCGTATCGACCAGCTCGGCGCGGGCATTTCGCAGGCGCTCGGCACGGGCGGACACGATCTGCATGAGGACATCGGCGGCATTTCGATGCAATTCGGCCTCGACGCGCTCGCCGAAGATCCCGACACGCGCGTGATCGTGCTGATCTCCAAGCCGCCCGCACGCGCGGTTGCGGAGCGCATTCTGGAGAGCGCGCGCAAGGCGGGCAAGCCCGTCGTCGTGAATTTTCTCGGCGCTTCCGAAGACGAGATGCGCGCGCCGGGCCTCACGCCCGCGCACACGCTCGCCGATGCCGCGCAGTTCGCCGTCGCGTTGCTGAACGGCGCGCCGCTGCCCGCGAGCGTCGCGCGCGTGGAAGCCAACGACGAAGCGACGCTCGTCAAGCGGAGCGAAACGCTCGGCGCGGGCCGCAAGTTCATTCGCGGCGTGTTCGCGGGCGGCACGTTCTGCTACGAGAGCCAACTGCTCTGCAAGGCGGAAGGTTTCATGGCGAGCTCGAACACGCCGGTGAAAGGCAACGCGAAGCTCGCGGATATCTGGAAAAGCGAGGGCCACACGATCGTCGACATGGGCGACGACGATTTCACGCGCGGCCGTCCGCATCCGATGATCGACCCGACCCTGCGCGACGAACGCGTGCGCGCCGAGATGCTCGATCCCGCAACTGCCGTCGTGCTGTTCGATCTCGTGCTCGGTTACGGCGCGGCGGACGAACCGGCGCAAGGGCTCATCGCATTGCTGGCGCAATTGCCGCGCGAAAACGCGCCGCTGTTGATCGCGCATGTGTGCGGCACGGAATCCGATCCGCAAGTCAGAAGCCGTCAGATCGACGCATTGCGCGAGGCAGGCGTTCTCGTCGCCGGATGCAACGCCGAGGCCGCGCTGTGGGCGAGCCGCGTCGCGCGTCTGCAGGCGCGACGCCACGCGTAAAAAGGAGCAAAAGAATGAACCGATTGTTTGGTCAGCCACTGAAAGTGGTGAACTGCGGGCTCACGAGCTTCGCCGACAACCTGCGTCTCGCGGGCGGCGAAGTCAGTCACGTCAACTGGCAGCCGCCCGCTCTCGGCGATGTCGCCGCGGGCCTCGATGTCGCGTGGCTGATGCGCCATCCGCTCGTCGAGCAGGCGAACGACATTGCATTCGCGCGTTATCTCGAAGCGCAGCCGGTGTTGAAAGACATCGCTACGGCATCCGAAGCAATCAGCGCTATGGGCGCGCGCAAGCTGATTCTCCACTCCGGTCCGCCGATCGCGTGGGAGAACATGTGCGGGCCGGTGAAGGGCGCGATCATCGGCGCGGTGATGCTCGAAGGCTGGGCCGCCGATCACGCCGCCGCCGAACGCCTGATTCTCGACGGCAAGGTCGATCTCGAGCCGTGTCACCACCATCAGGCCGTCGGTCCGATGGCGGGCATCATCAGTCCGTCGATGCCGCTTTTCGTCGTCGAGAACAAGGCGAACGGGCATCGCACGTACAGCAATCTGAACGAAGGTCTCGGCAAGGTGCTGCGCTTCGGCGCGAACAGCACGGAAGTGCTCGACCGTCTGCGCTGGATGAAAGCGACGCTCGCGCCCGCGCTGAAGGCCGCGCTCGCGGTGTCCGGCGAGATCGAGCTGAAGCCGCTGATGGCGCAGGCGCTGCATATGGGCGATGAAGTCCACAACCGCAACAGCGCGGCGACGGGCCTCTTCATCAAGCGCATCGTGCCCGCGCTGCTCGGCACGCAACTGCCGCTCGCGCAGATTCGCGAAGCGAGCGCGGCGATCATCGCCAACGATCACTTCTTCCTCAACATCTCGATGGCCGCGTGCAAGGCCATGATGGACGCGTGCGCCAACGTGCCTTTCAGCTCGATGGTCTCGGTGATGGCGCGCAACGGCGTGAACTTCGGCATCCGTCTGTCGGGCACCGGCGACCGCTGGTTCCAGGCGAAGGCGAATCCGGTCGAGGGCCTGTTCTTTCCGGGCTATGGCGTCGACGACGCAGCCGCCGATCTCGGCGACAGCGCGATCACCGAAACGGCCGGCGTGGGCGGTTTCGCGATGGCGTCGTCGCCCGCGATCGTGAAGTTCGTCGGCGGCACGCCCGCCGATGCGACCGCGAACAGCCGCCGCATGCAGGCCATCACGCTCGGCGGCAATCCGGCGTTCACGCTGCCCGCGCTCAACTTCGCGCCGACCGCCGCGGGCATCGATGCGCGCAAGGTGGCCGACCGCGGCATCCTGCCCGTCATCAATACGGGCATCGCTCACAAGCAAGCAGGCGTCGGGCAGATCGGCGCGGGCATCACGACCGCGCCGATGGAGTGCTTCGTCGAAGCCATTCGCGCGCTCGCCGAGACAGTCAAACAACACAGCGGACAAGCATCATGACAGTTCGAAAACCTCTGGCAGTCGTCGCCGTGGGCGGCAACGCGCTGATTCGCGACGATCGTCATCTGAGCATTCCCGATCAATACGAAGCGGTGACGGAGAGCGCGACACATATCGCCGACATGATCGCGGCGGGATGGAACGTCGTGCTCACGCATGGCAACGGGCCGCAAGTCGGCTTCATCTTGCGGCGTTCCGAACTCGCGTCTCAGGAAGTCGCGCCCGTGCCGCTCGACTACGCGGTGGGCGATACGCAAGGCGCGATCGGCTACATGTTCCAGAAGGCGCTGACCAACGAGCTGCACCGTCGCGGCATCGAACGGCGCGTTGTTGCGCTCGTGACGCAGACGCGCGTCAGCGCCGACGATCCCGCGTTCGAGAAGCCGGCCAAGCCGGTCGGCGCGTTCTTCGACGAAGCGACCGCGAAGAAGCGCCAGGAAGAGCTCGGCTGGACCTTGATGGAAGACGCGGGACGCGGCTGGCGGCGCACGGTGCCGTCGCCGGAGCCGCTTGAAATCATCGAGCGCGATGTTATCGCGAGCCTGCTCGCGCAAGGCTGCGTGGTGATCGCGTGCGGCGGCGGCGGCATTCCGGTGGTGCGCAAGAACGGCAAGCTGTCCGGCGTCGAGGCGGTCATCGACAAGGACCTCGCATCGGCGCTGCTCGCGCAGCAACTGAAAGCGGATCTGCTGCTGATTCCGACCGGCGTCGAACAGGTCGCGGTGAACTTCGGCACGCCCGAGCAGCGCTGGCTCGACACGATGAGCGTGAGCGAAGCGCGCGAGCTGATCGCGCAGGGTCAGTTCGGCGCGGGCAGCATGCTGCCGAAAGTGGAGGCGATTCTGCGCTTCGTGTCGCACATCGAACCGGACGGCCACGCGGGCGAAGGGCTCATCACGAGTCCGGCGGCGATCAGGCCCGCGCTCGAACGGCGCACGGGTACGTGGATCACGCCGTAACGCGCATACGCCCCCGACATCAACAAGGAGAAGGACACACATGAACGACAAGACACTGCTCGCGGTGAACGGCACGCTGATGCGCGGCCTCGGGCTGAACCACAACATGCTGGCGGCGAAGGGCGAATTCGTGCGCGAGGATCGCACGGACGCGTGCTATCGCATCTGGACCATCAACGATCGTCATCCCGGCATGTTGCGCGTGAAGAGCGGCGGCGTGGCCGTATCGCTGGAAGTCTGGGAATTGCCGATGGCCAATCTCGGCGCGCTCTTGCTCAGCGAACCGGCGGGTCTTTCGATCGGCAAGGTCGTGCTCGCGGACGGCAGCGAAGTGCTCGGCGTCCTCGCCGAACCGTGGCTCGTCGAAGGACAGAAGGAGATCACGGCATCCGGCGGATGGCGCGAATACACCGGCCACCACTACACGCCCTGAATGGAATCGGCATCAGCAAAGGAACTGTCATGAGTCAATCGAAAGAGAGCCGGGTCAGCGCTTCGCCCGGCACTGCGCCGGGCTATCGCATCGCGATGATCCTGCTCGGCATCGCCGTCACGCCGGTGTTGCTGTCGTCGTCGAGTCTCGGCAATCAGATGTCGAACGGCGATCTGATCAAGGTCGTCGGGATCGGCAGCCTGATCCTCGCGATTCTCGCGTCGATCACGATCTCGGTCGGCGAGAAAGCACGGCTGCCGACCTACGGCATCGTGAAGTATCCGTTCGGCGAGAAAGGCGCGATCGCCATCAACGTGCTGCTCGCGGTCAGCCTGTTCGGATGGATCGCGGTGACGGCCAACATGTTCGGCCACTCGGTCGCCGACCTGCTCGCGCAACATGGCGTGAACGTGCCCGCGCCGCTGCTCGTCGCGATCGGCTGCGTGATCTTCGTCGCGTCCACCGCGTTCGGCTTCGAAGTGCTCGGCAAGGTGGCGCAGTTCGCCGTGCCGGTCATCGCGTTGATGATGTGCTATATCGTGCGCGTCGCGCTCAATGGCCAGGCGCCTGCCGTCGATGCGATCGCCGGCATGCCGATGGGCGTCGCGGTATCGACGGTCGTCGGCACGATCATCGTGCTGGTCGCGACCTTGCCCGACTTCGGCAGCTTCACGCATAACCGCAAACACGCGGTCGGCGGCGCGCTGCTCACGTTCCTGATCGCCTATCCGCTGCTGTACTGGGCGGGCGCGACGCCGAGCGTGCTCACGGGCAAGAGCTCGCTGCTCACCGCGATGGCCGTGTTCGGCGCGACCTTGCCGGCCGCCTTGCTGCTGATCTTCGCGACGGTCACGGGCAACGCGGGCAACATGTTCCAGGGCACGCTCGTCACATCGACGCTCATCACGCGCTTTCCGAAGTGGCAGATCACGGTTGCGCTCGGCGTGCTGGCGGCGATCGTCGGCAGCATGAACATCATGTCGTGGTTCATTCCGTTCCTGCTGTTCCTCGGCATCGCGACGCCGCCCGTCGCGGGCATCTATATCGCGGACTTCGTGATGTATCGGCGCAACGGGTATGATGCTGCCGCGCCAGCGCGCGAACCGCAGATCAAGATCATGACCTTCGTCGCGTGGATTCTCGGATCGCTCACGGGTTTCGCGACGGTGAACGGCATGTTCACGGTCACGTCGATTCCCTCACTCGATTCGATTCTCGTTGCGTGCATCGGCTACATGATCCTGAGCCGGTTCGCGCAGGCGAGCGGCACTGTCAAGCCCAGCGGGCACTGACGCAACGATGTGAGCGAAGCGCACGGTGTTCATCGCGCGCTTCGCTCATGTGGCAGGACAAATACTCATGTGGAAGCAGGCTCGATGTTCACTTCGGACGAAAGCATTCGGATAGTCCGGTTGGTTGCGCAGTATCAAAGCATCACGGCGGCCGCGGAACGGCTGAACAAGGTTCCGTCGGCGATCAGTTACACCGTCAGGAAGCTCGAGGAATCGTTCGGCGCGAAGCTGTTCGAGCGCCGCGGTTGCTATATCCGGCTCACCGAGGCGGGCGAATACTTCATCGCGCACAGCAAGGCGATTCTCGACGATCTGCAGGCGCTCAAATGCAATCTCGCCATCGTTCAGGGGGGCATCGAGCCCGAGCTCACCGTGGCCGTCAACAACATCGTGCCGCGCGACGCGATCATCCAGTTCTTGTGCGATCTGGAAGATGCGTATCCGACGACGCGCGTCACGATCCAGCAGGAGGTGTACAACGGCTGCTGGGACGCGCTCTATGCAAGCAAGGCGGATATCGTCGTCGGCGCGCCGCATTTCGTGCCGAAGACCGACGGCATCACGAGCGTCGCGCTCGGCCATCTCGCGTGGGACTTTCTCGTGGGCGCCGATCATCCGCTCGCGGATGCGCCGCATATCCTGCAAAGCGCGGAGTTGCGGAAGTATCCGGCGGTCTGCATCAAGGACACGTCGATCGATTTCGATCCGATGCATGCGTGGCTTCTGGAAGGGCAGAAGCCGATCTTCGTTCCCGACTTTTCGATGGCCGTGAGAATCATCGCGCGCAATGTCGCGATCGGCTATGTGCCCACGCATATCCGCGCGGCATTCGGCGACGCCGGGCTCGTCAGTAAGTCGATTCAGGAGCAGAAGCACGCGACGCGGCTCTTCCTCGCGCATCGTTCGGATGGCGTCGGCAAGGTGCGGGCATGGTGCGTCGACTATCTGATGCGACCGGAATTCAGGGCGTGGTTGTGCGGCGATGCTCCGCAGCAGGGAAGCGCAAGGTGAATTCGATCCACCCGTCCGGCGTGGATTCGGCGGATGCGACGCCGCCATGCAGCCGCATGATCGCCTGAACGATCGACAAGCCGAGTCCGCTCGATTCCGTGAACTCGCTGCGCGCCGCGTCGCCGCGATAAAAGCGGTCGAACAGCTTCGCGAGCTCTTCCTTCTCGATGTGCGCGCCGCGATTGCCCACGACGATGCTCGCGCCTTGTTCATCCGCGTAACCGCGCAGCCGGACCACGGTGCCCGCCGTCGCATAACGCACCGCATTCACGACGACATTGCCGATCGCCCTGCGGCACATGATTGCATTCGCAAGCATTTCGCCTTCGGCCTGGATATCGAACGTGATGCGGCGTTCATCGGCGATGCCTTCGAAGTAAGCGCCGATCGTCTCGAGCGCTTCGCGGATATCGAGCCGCTCCCGTTCGATCTGTTGCTGCTCATGATCCGCCTGCGCGAGAAAGAGAATGTTCTGCGCGATGCGCGCGAGGCGCTCCAGTTCTTCCAGATTCGATTCGAGCACGCTGCGATACTCCGCGACGCTGCGCTCGTGCGCGAGCGTGACCTGCGTTTGACCGACCAACACGCCGATCGGCGTGCGCAGTTCATGCGCGAGATCGGCGGAGAACTGCACCAGACGCTCGTAGCCGTGTTCGAGCCGGTCGAGCATCGCATTGAACGACGCCGCGAGGCTTTGCAATTCGGCGGGCGCATGGGCGACGTCGAGCCGCGCGGACAATCGGTTCGGCGTGATTTCGGCGGCTTTATCGGCCATCAGTTTGAGCGGCATGAGTCCGCGGCTCGTGACCCAGTAAGCGAGCAGCAACGTCACGAGCACCGCGCCGATCACGTTGATCCATACGCGCTTCAGATACGCCGACAACACGATCGCTTCCTGCGTCATCACATGCGCGGCGATGATCTCGACGACCTCGCCGTTCTCGCCGATGCGCGCCTGCGCGCCGACCCAGCGCATCCGCACGCCGTCCGCGCGCGAGCCTTCGTACAGGTCATCGAGTCCGATGGCGCGCGTCACAGGAACGACATCGAGCGGCGGCAACGGCATCTTCTCCGGATTGACGTAGATGAAAGGCCCCGAGCCCGCGCGTCGGAAGAGGATGACGTCCTGACGATCGCCTAGCATCGTTTCGAAGAGCCGAGGTCGCGCTTCGATTTCCTTGATCGTGTAGAGATCGTGCAGAAGCGAGCGGAAATGCTCGACGCGCGCGATCAGCTGGTAATCCGCGCGCGTGGACAGCGCGCGATTCGTCGCGTGATAGAGCGATGCGCCGATCATGCCGACGACGATGCACACGATCACCGCAAACGACAACGCGATACGTACCGCAAGCGAGCGCGATGGCCGGTTCAAGGATTCTCCCCGAACGAATAGCCGATGCTGCGCACCGTATGAATGAGCTTCAGATCGAATGGATTGTCGATCTTCGCGCGCAGCCGCTTCACCGCGACGTCGACGACATTGGTGTCGCTGTCGAAGTTCATGTCCCACACTTCCGATGCGATCAGGGTGCGCGACAGCGCCTCGCCCTGATGCTTGCAAAAGAGATGCAGCAGCGCGAATTCCTTGTTCGTGAGCACGATGTCGATGCCCTTGCGCGTCACCTTGCGACGCAGCACATCCACATGAAGATCCGCGATCTGGAACGTATCGGATTCGCGCATCACGCCGCGTCTGAGCAGCGTGCGAATGCGCAAGACGAGTTCGGTGAAAGAGAAGGGCTTGACGAGATAATCGTCCGCGCCGAGTTCGAGTCCGTGAATGCGGTCCGTCACGTGATCGCGTGCGGTGAGAAAAATGACAGGCAAGTCACGTTTCGCGCGCAAGGCCGACATCACCTGCCAGCCGTCGATGCCCGGCAGCATCACGTCGAGCACGATCAGTTCGTAGGAATTCGCGAGCGCCTGGTGCAGACCGTCCGTGCCGTTGCGAACGAGCTCCACCTGATAGCCGGACTCGATGAGCCCTTTCTTCAGGTAGTCGCCTGTCTTGCGGTCGTCTTCGATAACGAGGATGGTCATGCTCGCACTGCATTCGATGGATTGCCGACATTCTAGCCAGAGCGCGCGCGACGCTCGCAAAGATGACAAAAAAGTCATCGAGAGGTCATCGATCGATCAGCGGCGCGTCGCTACCATGCCCTCGAAATCTCAACGACTCGCGAGGCTCGACGACGTGCAAATCCAACCGTTATGGCTGCGCATCACGCACTGGCTCAACGCGTTCGCCGTGTTGATCATGGTGACGAGCGGCTGGCAGATCTACAACGCATCGCCGATTTTCAAATCGCTGACCTTCTCGTCCGCGATCACGCTCGGCGGCTGGCTCGGCGGCGCGCTGCAATGGCATTTCGCGGCGATGTGGCTGCTGGTCGCGAATTTCATCGTGTACGTCGCGATGAATCTCTTCACCGGACGCCTGCGCCGCCGCATGTTTCCGCTCTCCGTCAAGAGCATTTTCACCGACGCCTTCGCCGCGCTACGCGGCAAGCTCGGTCACGACGATCTCACGCATTACAACGCGGTGCAGAAGTTCGCGTATCTCGCGGTGATCGTGGACATCGCGATCGTGATCCTGTCGGGACTCGCGGTGTGGAAGTCGGTGCAGTTTCCCTTGCTTCGCACGTTGATGGGCGGTTACGACAACGCTCGCATCGTGCACTTCTTCGGCATGAGTTTTCTCGTGGCGTTCTTCGTCGTGCACGTCGCGATGGTCGCGCTCGTGCCGCGCTCGCTCGTGCTGATGATCCGAGGTCGCTAACACATGTCGCTCAAGCTATTCAAATCGAGACCCGACGCTGAACTCATCATCAAGGATGCCGCGAAGGAACTGAAGGCGCCGGCGCGCCGTTTGTTCGGCAAGCGCATTCTTTCGCTGGGCGGCCTCGCGATGCTGTCGGGCTGCAACATCACCGACGACAAATCGGTCAACGCGATGCTGCGCCGCATTTCATCCTTCAACGACGACATGCAGGCGTTGCTATTCGACCCGAACCAGCTCGCGCCGACTTATCCCGACTCGATGATCACGCGGCCGTTTCCGTTCAACGCGTTCTATGACATCGATGAAGTGCCCGAAGTCGATCCATCGACATACAAGCTGGAGATAGGCGGCCTCGTCAAGGGCAAGCGTGCGTGGACGCTCGACGAACTGCACGCGATGCCGCAGGAAAGCCAGGTGACACGGCATATCTGTATCGAAGGCTGGAGTGCGATCGGCAAGTGGGGCGGCGTGCGATTCGCGCAAATCCTCGCGCGGGCAGGCGCCGATACGAGCGCGAAATACGTGGCCTTTCATTGCGCCGACAACTACTCGACGAGCATCGACATGCCGACCGCGCTGCACGCGCAGACGCTGCTCACGCTCACCTACGACGGCCAGATTTTGCCGGCGAAGTACGGCTTCCCGATGAAGCTGCGCATGCCGACCAAGCTCGGTTACAAGAATCCGAAGCACATCGTCGCGATCACTGTGACGAACGATTATCCCGGCGGCTATTGGGAGAACCAGGGCTACAACTGGTTCGGCGGTTCCTGAAGCCTTTGCTTTCATCACCAGAAGGAGATTGCATGTCGATTCGACTCAAACTTGGCGTCAGCATCGTGACGCTCGCACTCGCATCCGCGGCTCTTGCTCAGACGCCCGCCGCGAAACCCGCGCGCATTCGCGGCGATATCGTGTCGCTGTCGGGCGATACGTTGACCGTTCATCGACGCAGCGGCGACACCGTGAAAATCGCCGTCAAGGCAGATACGCCCGTCACCGCGCTGAAGAACATCAAGCTGCAGGACATCAAGCCGGGCTCGTTCGTCGGCACGGCGGCGACCACCGGCACCGACGGCAAGCTCACTGCAACCGAAGTGCTCGTGTTCCCGGAAGCCGCGCGCGGCACCGGCGAAGGCCACTATGACTGGGACCTCGGCCCGAAGAGTTCGATGACCAATGCGAACGTCGATCAGGTCGTGCAAGGCACGAGCGGCCGCGATCTGAAGCTCTCGTACAAGGGCGGCGCGAACTCGGTGACCGTACCGGAGAACGTGCCCGTTGTGACGTTCGCCCCCGCGACGCACGATGACCTGAAGCCCGGAAAGAAAGTGTTCGTCGTCGCGACTCCGGCTGGTTCGGACTTCGCGGCGCAACGCATCGTCGTGGAGAAGGACGGCGTCGCGCCGCCGATGTAAGCGTCACCTTCGACAAAGTCCCTGCACGCGCCCGCCGATCATCGATCGCGGGCGTTTGTCATTCCAGCGTCGTGCGTATATGCCTCACGCTCGACACCGTGTCGTCGAAACGCGCGTTGCCGAGCTTGCGCTTCATGCGCCGCGTGACCTCCGAGCTGACCGCGCCGATGCGCTTCATCATCGCGACCGCGGAATCGGTCGGATGAATGGCGGATTCGCGGCCATCGCGTTCAGTGGACCAGCGCTCGACGAGCCCCAGTTTCGCCAGTCCGTCGAGCGTGCGCGTGGCAGTGGGGCGCGTGATCGCGAGTGCATCGGCAAGCGTGCCTTGAAGCTGCCCGGGATGCTCGACAACCGCGCGCAACATGAACGCCTGCGACGGCGTGAGTCCGAACGGCTTGAACGCTTTGGCCCATTCGCGTTCGAGTGCGCGCGCGAGTGCGGTGGTGTTGAAATAAAGGCATTGGTCGAACATACGGGTCACCGTCGTGTCATGTAATTCGATCTGCAACTATCGATTGAACGTAGCGCGCGTCAGCAGATTTTACGTGGCCGCGATACCATGGCCGTCTGCGTCATATGGTCCGGCGCAAGCAACATTGGCCACGCCACTCTCAAGGAGACATGCATGAGCAACACTCGTTCCGACCTTCCGGCTTATCCAAATACCCGGCTTTATATCGACGGCGCGTGGCGCGACGGTTCGCGCGACACGGCCGTCATCAATCCGGCGAACGAAGCGGAGATCGGCCGTCTCGCGCTCGCGGGCGAAGCCGAGCTTTCGCTCGCCGCCGACGCCGCCGCGCGCGGTTTCAAGGAATGGCGCAAGGTTTCGCCCTACGAGCGTAGCAAGCTGATGCGTCGCGCGGCGCAGAACATTCGCGAGCGTGCGGAACAGATCGCCGCCATCATGACGATGGAGCAGGGCAAGCCGTTCGGCGAGGCGCGCATCGAAACGCTGTCGGCAGCGGACATCATCGAATGGTTCGCGGAAGAAGGGCGCCGCACGTATGGCCGCGTGATTCCGTCGCGAACGGATGCCGTGCGCCAGATCGTGACGCGTGAGCCGGTCGGTCCGGTCGCCGCGTTCACGCCGTGGAATTTCCCTATCAATCAGGCGGTGCGCAAGGTATCGGCCGCGCTCGCGTCGGGTTGCTCGGTCGTGCTCAAAGGCCCCGAGGAAACGCCCGCAAGCTGCGCGGCGCTCGTGCAGGCATATGCCGATGCGGGCCTGCCCGCCGGCGTGCTGAATCTCGTCTTCGGCGTGCCCGCCGATGTCTCGAAGTATCTGATCGCGCATCCCGCGATCCGCAAGATTTCGTTCACCGGTTCGACGCCGGTCGGCAAGCTGCTTGCGTCGCTCGCGGGCGAGCACATGAAGCGCGTGACGATGGAACTAGGTGGCCACGCGCCGGCCATCGTGTTCAAGGACGCCGACATCCCCCGCGCCGCGAAGATGCTCGCATCGGCGAAATTCCGCAACGCGGGTCAGGTCTGCATCTCGCCGACGCGCTTTCTCGTCGAAGAATCCGCGTATGACGAGTTCGTGCAGCACTTCGTCGCCACCGCGAGCGCGGTGAAAGTGGGCAACGGTCTCGACGATGGCGTTCAGATGGGTCCGCTCGCGAACGGCCGCCGCCTCGAAGCGATGGAACGCCTCGTCGCCGATGCGCGCGAGCACGGCGCGAAGGTGTTGACGGGCGGCGAGCGCATCGGCCGCGAAGGCTACTTCTTCGCGCCGACCGTGCTGACCGATGTGCCGCTCTCCGCGCGCATCATGACCGAAGAGCCGTTTGGCCCGATCGCGCCGATCGCATCGTTCAAGTCGTATGACGAAGTGATCGCCGAGGCCAATCGCTTGCCTTATGGGCTTGCCGCTTACGCTTACACGAGCTCTGCGGCGACGTCAGCGGCGGTGTCGGACGATATCGAAAGCGGCATGCTCTCGATCAATCACCACGGCCTCGCATTGCCGGAGACGCCGTTCGGCGGGGTCAAGGATTCGGGCTACGGCTCGGAAGGCGGCAGCGAAGCGATGGAAGCGTATCTCGTCACGAAGTTCGTGACGGAGCATCGTTGATTCGCGAGTCGGTAGGTTAGTTGGACTGCGGCCCTTCGACGGGCCGCTTTCCTTGATGATCCGATAGTTCGGATGACGAATGAGCGCGGTATGAATCGTCATCGAACAAAGCTACAGGAGCCAGCAAGTGACGCAATCGAAACAACCGACGATCGCAATTCTCGGCGCAGGCAGCATGGGATCGGCCATTGGCCGTACCTTGACGCAAGGCGGTGCGCGCGTGCTGACATCGCTCGAAGGACGCAGCGCGGCGAGCGCAGCGCGTGCGCGCGAAGCCAGCATGGAAGATGCAAGCCTCGACGATCTCGTGGCGTGCGACTTCATTCTGTCGATCGTGCCGCCCTCGGTCGCTGTCGATACCGCGCAGCGCCTCGCTCCTCTGTTCGAACGCGCGAGCGCGCAGCCCGTCTACATCGACTGCAATGCGATCAATCCCGCTACCGTCGGCCAGATCGAGCGCGCGCTCGAACCGACGCGCACGCCGTTCGTCGATGCATCGATCATCGGTCAGCCATCGGCGCCGAAGTTCTACATGTCGGGACCGCATGCAAAGCGCACTCAGCTACTCGCCGATCACGGTCTCGTCGTGCGCGTGCTCGACGGCCCGAACGGCGCCGCATCCGCGCTCAAGATGTCGTATGCGGGCATCACGAAAGGGCTGACGGCGCTCGGCTCGGCGATGGCGCTCGCCGCGATGCGCAACGGCGCGGGCGATGCGCTTCTCAGCGAACTCGCGGCGAGCCAGCCCGCGCTTGCCGCGTGGCTCGCGGGCAATGTGCCGCGCATGCCGCCGAAGGCCTATCGCTGGGTCGCGGAGATGGAAGAGATCGCGGAGTTCGTCGGCGACGAGTTCGCGGAGCATCGCATCTACGAAGGCGCGGCCGGACTTTACGCGCGGCTTGCGAAAGACAAGGACGCGACGGACGCGCTCGAACGTTTCTTCAGCGAACGTCGTTAAGCGCGCGCGGCCGCGGTTTCCGTCATGTACTCGAAGAAGCGCGCCGCGCGCCGGTCGCCCGCATAGGCCGAATTGATGCGCACCCACGCACACGCCTCGCCGTTCGGGCGGTAATAGCTGCCCGGCGCGAGCGTGACGCCGAACTTGACGGCTTCGTCGACGAGCACGGATGAATCGTCGATGCCGGGCACTTTCGCCCATACGAAGTTGCCGCCGCTCGGCTCGTCGAACACGTCCCATCCATAGCCTTCGAGCGTTTGCACCGCGCTCGACAGCGAATCGCGCACGCGCTTGCGCAAGCGCTCCAGATACTTGCGATACGTGCCGCGCTCCAGCAGGCCCGCCGCGACGCTTTCGGCGAAGCGCGTGCCGCCGAGGCTCGTCAGCACCTTTACGTCGACGAGATTCTTCACGAGCTCGCGATTCGCCGCGAGATAGCCGATGCGCAGCGACGACGACAAGGTCTTCGACAAGCCGCCCACATAGATCACGCGATCGAGCTGATCGAGCGATGCCAGCCGTTGCGTCGGCACGGCCTGGAAGTCGGCGTAGATATCGTCCTCGACGATGGAAAAGCCGTGCTGGGTCGCGAGTTGCAGCAGCTTGAACGCGACTTGCGGCGCGACGTTCGTCGCAGTCGGGTTTTGGAACACGGTGTTGATGAAGAAGAGCTTCGGCTGATGCTGCTTCAGCAGTTCTTCCGCGACGTCGATATCGGGTCCGTTCGCGAGCCGCGGCACGCCGACGAGCCGCACGCCCTGCAGCTTCAGGAGCCCGAAGAGATTGTAGTAACCGGGATCCTCGACGAAGACCGTATCGCCCGGCTTCAGCATGTAGCGCACGACGAGATCGAGCGCCTGGCTCGCGCCGTTCGTGATCATCACGTTGGGAAGATCGGCGTCGATGCCGAGCGCGTTGATCCGCATCGTGACTTGCTGACGCAAATCGGTGTCGCCGTGGGGAATCGCGTAATCGATCACGCTCGATACGTCGGTGCGCGACGCCTGACGGATCGCCTGCGTCAGGCCGTCCACATCGCGCCATGCCTCGGGAATGAAGCCGCTCGACAACTTCAGCGTCTCGCCGGGATAGTTGAACTGCTGGAGGATCTGGTTCGATTCCTCTTCCGCCAGCCGCGGATCGCAATTGCCCGCGTTGCTGTCGCGTTCATCGACGTGATTCGCCACATAGAACCCGGAGCCGTGCTTCGGCTGAATGAGCCCGCGCGACGCGAGACGGTCGTAAGCCTCGATCACCGGAAAGCGGCTGATGCGCTGCTCGGCGGCAAGCTGACGAATCGACGGCAGCTTCGCGCCCGCGAGCACGCGGCGCGAGCGGATCATCGCTTCGATCTGACTGACGATCTGTTCGGTCAGCGGCACGCCGGTGCCGCTGTCGATGTGAAGCGGAAGTGCATTCATGATGTCTGAAACTGTTCAGTGATTTGCTGTGAACAGTTCGAGTTCGCTGTTCGCCAGTGTCGTCTTGCCATTCGAACGCATCCGAAAACCCGCGTCAAGACTTGCCGAATGGCTAGCTAGAGTGTTTTTAAAGTGTCAGATCGATGCGAACTGTTCGGTCAATTCGACTGAACAGTTTCGTTCAAACTGTTCACAAGTGTTCATTCAAGCTGTACGCAATCGGTCGAATAATAGGATCAACGGCTGCTCTTGCATCTCTGTCGGGCGGCCTTCCAGTTACGCGATCTGAAGGAGCGGCATCATGCGTGAAATCCGGACTTTCGAACTCGACGGGCGCGATGCGCCTACGCGCTGGGTGATCGATCGGCCCCAAACGCTGCGCGTGACGCGCGGGCAAATCTGGCTGACCATCGAAGGCGGCGCCGACGATTACTGGCTGGACGCGGGCGCGTCCGTCGAACTGAAGCCTTACACGACGATCTGGGTCAGCGGGACGACGGACGCCAGCTGGTTCTCGATGTCGTCCGATTCGACGCGGGCGGGCGCGCGTCGCCTGAGGGAGATGGTGCGCGCGTTGTTCGCCCGCCGGACGACGTGGCCGCGCATCGCGATCTCCAAAGCGTAGGGAGCCAAAGAAGGGCGAAAAAAAACCCGGCCGTGGCCGGGTTCAATGTTCCCGCGCTCTTTCGAGCGCGGTCACCTGCAAAACTGCTTGAGCCTTTTACGCCGCGAGCAGCGAGCGCAGCACGAACGGCAGAATTCCGCCGTGCTTGTAGTAGTCGACTTCGATCGGCGTATCGATACGCAGCAGCACCTGCACGCGATCGTCCTTGCCGTCCTTGCGATGGATCACGAGCGTGACTTCCTGTTGCGGCTTGAAGTCGTCGCCGAGACCTTCGATGTCGTACGTCTCTTCGCCGGTGATGTTCAGCGACTGCACGCTGTCCGAGCCCTTGAACTGCAGCGGCAGCACGCCCATGCCGACGAGGTTCGAGCGATGGATACGCTCGAAGCTGCGCGCGACCACGGCCTTTACGCCGAGCAGTTGCGTGCCTTTCGCCGCCCAGTCGCGCGACGAACCCGTGCCGTACTCTTCGCCCGCGAACACGATGGTCGGCGTATTGGCGGCGATGTACTTCATCGCTGCGTCGTAGATGGACAGTTGCTCGCCGCTCGGCTGATGAATCGTCAGGCCGCCCTCGACGCGCGTGCCGTCGGCCTTCGCCGGGATCATCAAATTCTTGATGCGGACGTTCGCGAAGGTGCCGCGCATCATCACGTCGTGATTGCCGCGACGCGAGCCGTAGCTGTTGAAGTCGGCCTTCTGCACGCCGTTCGCCTTCAGCCACACGCCGGCCGGCGAGGTTTCCTTGATCGAGCCGGCCGGGCTGATGTGGTCGGTCGTCACGGAATCGCCGAAGATGCCGAGCGCGCGCGCGCCCTTGACCGCGGGAATCGAATCGGCCGGCTTCATCGAGAATTCGCTGCCGAAGAACGGCGGCTCGGCGATGTACGTCGACTTCGGCCAGTCATAGACCTGGCCGCTTTCGCCCGCGATCTTGCTCCACAGGTCGCCTTCCTTCGTGAGCTGAGAGTAGTTCTCGCGGAACGCCTTCGCGTCGAGCGCGAACTTGAGCAGCGCATGAACTTCGTCGCTCGTCGGCCAGATGTCGCCGAGATAGATGTCGCGGCCGTCCGTGCCCTTGCCGACCGGCTCGGTCATCAGATCGCGCGTGATGTTGCCAGCGATCGCGTAGGCGACGACCAGCGGCGGCGAGGCCAGGAAGTTCGCGCGGATGTTCGGGTGAATGCGCGCCTCGAAGTTGCGGTTGCCCGACAGCACGGCTGCCGCGACGACGTCGTTCTTCGTGATGGCATCGTTCAGTTCGGGCGTCAGATCGCCCGCATTGCCGATACACGTCGTGCAACCGTACGCGGCGAGCGTGAAGCCGAGCTTGTCGAGATAGGGCAGGAGGCCCGTCTTCGTCAGATATTCGGTGACGATGCGCGATCCCGGCGCGAGCGACGTCTTGATGTGCGGCGCGACCGTCAGACCCGCTTCGACGGCCTTCTTCGCCAGCAAGCCGGCGGCGAGCAGCACGCTCGGGTTCGACGTGTTCGTGCACGACGTGATCGCGGCGATCAGCACGTCGCCGTTCTTGAGATTCACGCCGTCGGCCGTCGTGTAGTTCGCTTCGAGCTCGGCGGCCTTCTTGTTGAAGCCGTTTTCGCCCACCGGCTTCGAGAACAGGTCGATGAACGTGCTCTTCACATTGCCGATTTCGATGCGGTCTTGCGGACGCTTCGGACCAGCCAGCGACGGCGCGACCGTGCCCAGATCGAGCGTGAGCGTCTTGGTGTAGTCGATTTCGCCGGCCTTCGGCACGCCCCACAGCTTCTGCGCCTTGAAATACTGCTCGAACGCGGCGATTTCGGCGTCGGTGCGGCCCGTGCCCTTGAAGTAGTCGATGGTCTTTTCATCGACGGGGAAGAAGCCCATGGTCGCGCCGTACTCGGGCGCCATGTTGCCGATGGTCGCGCGATCCGGCACGCCGATCGACGCCGTGCCTTCGCCGAAGAACTCGACGAACTTGCCGACGACCTTCTCCTTGCGCAGCATTTCGGTGATGGTCAGCACGAGGTCGGTCGCCGTGCAGCCTTCGCGCAGCTTGCCCTTCAGCTCCACGCCGACGACGTCCGGCGTCAGGAAATACACCGGCTGGCCGAGCATGCCCGCTTCCGCTTCGATGCCGCCCACGCCCCAGCCGACCACGCCGATGCCGTTGATCATCGTCGTGTGCGAGTCGGTGCCGACGAGCGTGTCCGGATAGTAGACGCCGTCCTTCTGATGCACGCCGCGCGCGAGGTATTCGAGGTTCACCTGGTGCACGATACCGATGCCGGGCGGCACGACCTTGAACGTGTCGAACGCCTGCATGCCCCACTTCATGAACTGGTAGCGCTCGTTGTTGCGCTGAAATTCCAGCTTCATGTTCAGATCGAGCGCGTTCGGCTCGCGGAAGTGATCGATCTGCACCGAGTGATCGACGACGAGATCCACCGGTACGAGCGGCTCGATCGCTTTCGGATCCTTGCCCGCGCGCTTCGCGACGCCGCGCATCGCGGCGATGTCGGCGAGCAGCGGCACGCCGGTGAAGTCCTGCAGCACGACACGCGCGACGACGAACGGAATTTCATCGACGCGAGCGGCATTCGGCTTCCAGTTCGCAAGCTGTTCGATGTGTTCTTCGGAAATCTTCTTGCCGTCGTAGTTGCGCAGCACCGATTCGAGCACCAGACGAATCGAAACCGGCAGACGCTGAATCTTGACCTTCAGCGCGTCGCCGAGTTGCGGCAGCGAGTAGAACTTGCCTTTGCCGGAACCGCTGTCGAATTCCTTGAGCGTGTTGTGGAGATTGTGGGCCATGGTTATTTTCCTTGGACTAAGACGAGGAAATTGCGCTGCTTAAATCACGTACAGATCGACATATTCATTGACCGGCATCGCTTCGAGCGTTGCCTGATCGAGCGATACCGCGAGGATCGCTTGCTGCTGCTTCTGCGGGAAACGGCGCGCCAGATTCGTCCTGAACTTCTCGACGAGCAGCGGTATGCCGTCCGCGCGACGACGCTTGTGACCGATCGGATAGTCCACTTCGACTTCGGCGAGCTTCGATCCGTCGTTGAATTCGACGGTCAATGCATTCGGGATCGAGCGCTTGTCCGGATCGAAATAGTCCTTCGTGAACTGCGGGTCTTCCACGCATTCCATCTTCGCGCGCAGCACGTCGATGCGCGGGTCCTGCGCGACGGAATCTTCGTAATCGGCCGCGGTGAGGCGGCCGTGAATCAGCGGCACCGCGACCATGTACTGAATGCAGTGATCGCGGTCCGCGGGGTTGTCGAGCGGCCCCTTCTTGTCGATGATGCGCAGCGCGGCTTCGTGCGTGCGAATCGTGATCTTGCGGATGTCATCGACGGATTTGCCGGCTTGCTCGAGCTCGCCGTGCAGCGTCATTGCCGCTTCGACGGCCGTTTGCGCATGGAATTCCGCGGGAAACGAAATTTTGAACAGCACGTTCTCCATCACATACGAGCCGTACGGACGCTGGAACGCGAACGCGTTGCCCTTGAAGAGCACGTCGTAAAAGCCCCATGTTTCAGCGGTCAAAACCGACGGATAACCCATCTCGCCGGTCTTCGCGATCAGCGCGAGGCGCACGGCGCGCGAGGTTGCATCGCCCGCTGCCCACGACTTGCGCGAGCCCGTGTTCGGCGCGTGGCGATACGTGCGCAACGCGTGACCATCGACGAAGGCGAGCGACACCGCGTTGACGAGTTCGTCGCGCGTGAGGCCGATCATCTGCCCGACGACCGCGGTGGAGGCCACTTTGACGAGCAAAACGTGATCGAGACCGACCTTGTTGAACGAATTCTCGAGCGCGATGCAGCCTTGAATTTCGTGCGCCTTGACCATCGCGATCAAAACGTCTTTCATGACGAGCGGCTTCTTGCCTGACGCGATCGCGTTGCGCGAAAGCCAGTCCGCCGTGGCGAGGATGCCGCCGAGGTTATCCGACGGATGACCCCATTCGGCGGCGAGCCACGTATCGTTGAAATCGAGCCAGCGGATCATTGCGCCGATGTTGAAGGCGGCCTGAACCGGGTCGAGTTGAAACCGGGTGCCTGGCACCTTCGCACCGTTGGGGACGATCGTGCCCGGCACGATCGGTCCCAGCAGCTTGGTGCAGGCGGGGTACGAAAGGGCTTCGAGTCCGCAGCCGAGCGTGTCGATCAGGCAGTTGCGCGCCGTTTCGAGCGCAAGCGTGCTGTCGACACTGTAGTCGAGCACGTAGTCGACTATTTCGACGAGTACCTTGTCCGGCTCGGGCCGGACATTGGAAATCGGTGCGGACATCGAGGGATTCCTGATTTAAGTGCCGAGCTAACTTACTCCGCGTTCTTGATCAGCGCGTTCGATTGGGTCGGCGCTGCGCCGCCCGCTGCCATTTCGGGCGTCATGCACTCGTCGGCGAGGCGCGACGAGTCCTTGTCCGAGAACAGCATTGCTTTGGTCGGGATCACGACGAGATCCATGCCCGATGCCGAATCGTGGAAACGATCCGCACCGGTCGTCGTGTCCTGACGCGGCAGCTTGTAATCCTTCTTGGCCCAGTTCACGGTGACGATTGCGTCACGCTTCATGTCGCCTTTCAGGTAGAAAGCGTTGCCGTCCTTGCACGACCACTTCACTGCACCTTCGGGAATCGGATCAACCTTGGCCGCCGCGGCCGCTTCGGCCTTGGGACTGCGCTTGATCAGGCGGCGCGCCGGAGCGGGACGCTTGGCCGTGGTTTTGGCCTTGCTGGCATCGGTCGCGGTCGCAGCGAAGGCGTCGGCGCTGACGAAGACGCTCGTCGTAGCCAGCGTGCCGGCGATTGCAGCGATCAGAAGTTTGTTCATCGAAAAAACCTTTCAAAAACATTGGGGTTGGATGGCGTTTGCCGCGCGGGGTGGATTTCCTCATCGTGAAATCCGATCGCGCAGTCCGCTATTTTCGCTTATTTATCGGGACGAACTTCAAATTCTCCGGACCGGTGTAATTCGCGCTCGGCCGGATGATCTTGTTGTCGATGCGTTGCTCGATGATGTGCGCGCTCCA
>NZ_JALQDZ010000030.1:0-1049 GCF_023630985.1 Caballeronia sp. ATUFL_F1_KS39
TTCTCCGGACCGGTGTAATTCGCGCTCGGCCGGATGATCTTGTTGTCGATGCGTTGCTCGATGATGTGCGCGCTCCATCCCGACGTGCGCGAGATCACGAAAAGCGGCGTGAACATCGCGGTCGGCACGCCCATCATGTGATATGAAACCGCGCTGAACCAGTCGAGGTTCGGGAACATCTTCTTCGCGTCCCACATCACCGATTCGAGGCGCTCGGCGATATCGAACAGCTTCGTATCGCCGGCTTCCTTCGACAGATTCCTCGCGACTTCCTTGATGACCTTGTTGCGCGGATCGGAGATCGTGTACACCGGATGGCCGAAGCCGATCACGACTTCCTTGTTTTCGACGCGGCGTTTGATATCGGCTTCCGCTTCATCCGGCGTCTGATAGCGCGACTGAATTTCGAACGCGACTTCGTTCGCGCCGCCATGCTTCGGACCGCGCAGCGCGCCGATCGCGCCGGTGATCGCGGAATACATGTCCGAACCCGTGCCCGCGATCACGCGCGCCGTGAACGTCGATGCGTTGAACTCGTGTTCGGCGTAAAGATTGAGCGAGACGTGCATTGCATCGACCCACGCTTTGGACGGCGCGACTCCATGCAGCAGATGCAGAAAGTGCCCGCCGATGGAATCGTCTTCGGTTTCGACTTCGATGCGCTTGCCGTTGTGCGAATAGTGATACCAGTAGAGCAGCATCGAGCCGAGCGAGGCCATCAGCCTGTCGGCGATATCTTTCGCGCCCGGCGCGTTGTGATCGTCCTTCTCCGGCAGGATCGTGCCGAGCACGGAGACGCCGGTACGCATCACATCCATCGGATGCGCGGACGCGGGAATCCATTCCAGCGCGGCTTTGAGATTCGCGGGCAGGCCGCGCAACGCCTTCAGCTTCGTCTTGTATGCCTTCAGTTCGGCGGCGTTCGGCAGCTTGCCGTGCACGAGCAGATGCGCGATCTCTTCGAACTCGGACGTCGTCGCGACATCGAGAATGTCGTAGCCGCGATAGTGCAAGTCGTTGCCCGTCTTGCCGACGGTGCACAGCGCGGT
>NZ_JALQDZ010000031.1:0-3997 GCF_023630985.1 Caballeronia sp. ATUFL_F1_KS39
GTCGTCGCGACATCGAGAATGTCGTAGCCGCGATAGTGCAAGTCGTTGCCCGTCTTGCCGACGGTGCACAGCGCGGTATTGCCCGCCGTCACGCCCGACAGCGCGACGGATTTCTTCGGCTTGAATGCGCCGGTTGCGGGTGCTTCGGTCGATGCCTGATCGGTCATTGTCTCTAGTCTCCTTTGCACGCTCGCGATGCGGCGTTATTTGTCTTGTCGAGATGATGATTTGAAAAACGGCGCGCATTCGTCGGGCAGCGTCTGGCCGGTCGCGTGCGCGCGGCGCAGCACGGACCAGTAATAGCGATAGCTCGCGCGATCGTGCAGCGTATCGCCATGCCGCGTCGGGCCCCACTGTGCGCGCTGTGCCGCAAGCAGAATCTGCGCCGCGAGCGCGATTTCATCGGCGCGCGGCGAGAAGGCCTCGACGATCGGCCTGATCTGATCCGGATGGATGCTCCACATGCGCGTATAGCCGAACGCGTTGCGCGCGCGTGCCGCATCGTTCGCGACGACGCTCATGTCGCGCACTTCCGTCGATACGTTGTGCGACGGCACCTTGCCGTGCGCGTGACACGCGGCCGCGATCTCCAGCTTCGCGCGCTGCACGAGCGGATGATCGAACTGGCCGGGCGAGCGCATCGCGGTATCGGGAATGGCGCCGTTGTGCGCCGAGACGAAGTCCATCAGGCCGAAGCTCAGCGATTCGACGCCCGGCAGCGCTGCCAGTTCGAACGCTTGCGCGAGCGCGCCGTGCGTCTCGATCAGCAGATGGCAGGGAATCGGTTGCTCGATGCCGAACTCGCGTCGCGTTGCTTCGATGAACGCGACCATTTCGGTGGCATCGGCGGCGCTGCGGATTTTCGGCAGCATGATGAACGCGGGCGCTTTCTTCGCGCGACGCAGGATGATGCGGACGTCGTCGCGCCACGCACGATGATCGAAGTCGTGGATGCGCACGCCCACGCGCCCGAAGCGGTCGTCCTCGCCACCGACGAACGACGCAACCATTTCCGCATGTTCGGCCTCGTGACCGACTTGCGCCCCGTCTTCGCAATCGAGCGTGATGTCGAACACCGGACCGAGTTGCGCCTGCAGCGCCAGGGATTTGCGGATCATCTTCTCGCTGCCGGCGTAATGATCACAGGTCGGAAGCACGGCGGGTTGCGCTTCGCCGTCAAACAGCACTTCGGCGGGAGTGAGAGCAGGCATCGTCGGCGTCGGGTCCGATTGGAAGTTGGGAAATTCCATCTTGCTCGATGATTCGAACACGCTCGATGTTTTTCAAGCGCGTTCGAATCATGCACGAACGCCGCGTAGCGTTCGCGCAGACGGGAAGCCTTTGCAGACTCCCCTTGAACGACGTATTTACTTGCCCAGCAGATGCGAAACGCCGTCGCGCTCTTCGAGCAGCTCGTTCAGCGTGCCGTCCATCTTCTCGCGCGAGAACGCGTCGATTTCGAGGCCTTCGACGCGCTTGTACTCGCCGTTTTCGCACGTGACGGGCACGCCGTAGATGATGTCTTCCGGAATGCCGTACGAGCCGTCCGACGGAATGCCCATCGTGACCCACTTGCCGTTCGTGCCGAGCACCCAGTCACGCACGTGATCGATCGCAGCATTCGCCGCCGATGCCGCCGACGACAGGCCGCGCGCTTCGATAATCGCCGCGCCGCGCTTGCCGACGGTCGGGATGAACGTGTTACGGTTCCACTCGTCGTCGTTGATGAGCTTCGTCAGGCTCTCGCCTTCCGCCGTTGCGAAACGGAAGTCCGGGTACATCGTCGGCGAGTGGTTGCCCCACACGGCGAGCTTTTCGATCGACGCGACCGGCTTGCCCGACTTGGCCGCCAGTTGCGACAGCGCGCGGTTGTGGTCCAGACGCAGCATGGCGGTGAAGTTCTTCTTCGGCAGATCCGGCGCCGACTTCATCGCGATGTAAGCGTTCGTGTTCGCCGGGTTGCCGACGACCAGCACCTTCACGTCGCGGCTCGCGACATCGTTCAGCGCCTTGCCCTGAACCGTGAAGATCTCGGCGTTCGCCGACAGCAGGTCCTTGCGCTCCATGCCCTTCGAACGCGGACGTGCACCGACCAGCAACGCGACGTCGGCGTCCTTGAACGCGACCTTGGGGTCGTCCGTGACGACCACGCCCGCGAGCAGCGGGAATGCGCAATCTTCCAGCTCCATCACGACGCCCTTCACGGCGGCTTGCGCTTGCGGCAGATCGAGCAACTGAAGAATCACGGGCTGGTCTTTGCCGAGCAGATCGCCATTGGCGATGCGGAACAGCAGCGAGTAGCCGATTTGACCTGCGGCGCCGGTTACGGCAACGCGCTTTGCGGACTTAGCCATTGAGAACTCTCCTGGACGGTGCGTGGAACGCTAGGGAAAAACGCCATTTTATGCGCGTTACGCAAAGCGTTGATGAAGACATGCCGGCCATGCCGTGCCCAAACGCTTCGAAGCTCGACCGAGCGTTCGCGCCCGTGCCGTGCATCGGCGTTACGGCTTGACCGTCATGCCATGAATCCTTCTCTTCGAGCGAGAGGCGTGCGGAGTGTTCTGGAAGGACGCGGTGATTTCGCTTGGGTCTGACGGCAACGCGCCCATACGAGACGGCGCTTGACGTTGCGAGGCGAGGGGCAGGCAGCGGCGCGCGAATCGAGTGGCCGATCGGCGTGAGGCGAAAGCGAAAGGGCGTGCCTGGCGGTATGTTGCACGCTGCGCCGGATGCCGTGTTCAGAGCGTACTCGAGGCGAAAAGGGCCATGATAAAACGCGCTGAGCGGCGGTTCCCGTGCTTTCGCAACGACCCGCAAACCCTTGCTCGACAAGGAGTGTAGGAGCCGTCCGAGGTAAAGTCAACACTATCTTATGTCTTATATAAGACATAGGAATCTTCGGGAAAAGTCTGGACGCACGGCGGGCCTTGTGTTGAAATGCGCGGCATGAATTCCAACCCGGCGAGCACGACGACCCCCAACGGCACTGCACCGGCGGCTGAGGCCGCGAGCACGCCGTCGCCGACGTTCAGCCCGCTGTATCAGCAAATCAAGGCGCTCATCACGCAAGGACTCGAGTCCGGCGAATGGAAGCCTGGCGAAATCATCCCGAGCGAGGTCGAGCTGGCCGCGCGCTACAAGGTGAGCCAGGGCACCGTCCGCAAGGCGATCGATGAACTCGCCGCCGACAATCTTCTCGTTCGACGTCAGGGCAAAGGCACGTTCGTTGCGACGCACAACGAAGACCGCGTGCAGTTCCGCTTCCTGCGCCTTCTGCCCGACGATGGCGACGTCCATCCTCACGTAAGCCGTCTGCTCGAATGCAGGCGCCTGCGCGCGCCGGCGGAGATCGCGCGCCAACTGGATTTGAAGCCTGCCGACCCCGTCGTTCTTATCAAGCGCTTGTTGCAGTTCGATGGCGTGACGACCGTGTTCGACGAAATCTGGCTGCCGGGCGCGGTGTTTCGCGGACTCACGGCCGAGCGTCTCGCCGAGTACAAGGGTCCGCTCTACGCGATGTTCGAGACGGAGTTTGGCACGCGCATGATCCGCGCGACCGAGAAGATCCGCGCCGTCGCCGCCGATGAAACCGTCGCGCAGTTCCTCGATGTGGCGCAGGGATTTCCGCTGTTATCGGTCGAGCGCGTGTCCTATACCTATGGCGACCGGCCTGTCGAAGTGCGTCGCGGATGGTACGTCACGACCGGCTATTTTTATCAGAACGACTTGAGTTGATCGAGTGAAGAACGGGCCGCGAGCACTGGCTGAGTGCTCGCGGAACACGCACGTTAGCAGGCCCATTCTCGCGCATGGAGCAACGGTCTTTTAGAGGACTTCTCGCTGCAGCGCGATATAAAAAGGCGCTAAAATCGCGGATTAGTGTGTTAACAAGTTGGGGTCTAGCATGGCAGAAGCCGTAAAAAAACCAAGGCCGGAATACCGGAACATCGGGATCGGTCAGATCGCGAAGTATCGCTTGCCGCTGGCGGGCAAG
>NZ_JALQDZ010000032.1:0-34833 GCF_023630985.1 Caballeronia sp. ATUFL_F1_KS39
ACGTGTGCCCGAAGGGGCTCAACCCGACCAAGGCGATCGGCAAGATCAAGGAATTGATGGTGCGACGGGCGGTTTGAAATGGACGAATCTCACCAGTCCGACCCTCTTCGCCGCGCGCGCCTTCGTTGGCGCGCAAGGCGCGGCCTGCTGGAAAACGATCTGATCTTCGATCGTTTCTTCAGCCGATATGAGCATGACCTCAGCGACGCCGACGTGGCCGCATTGACCCGCCTGCTGGAGCTGAGCGACAACGAACTGATGGACTTGCTGCTGGCGCGCACGGAGCCTGAAGGCGACCTGGCGACGCCGGACGTAACCCGCTTGCTGGAAATGCTGCGCACCGTGTGATTCCAGCAGGAATTCGCGGAGTTTTGCAAAATAGGCCTGTTGCACTGCACACAGGCCGATAAAACAGTTTTGCCGCGCAGCTTCCGTCGTGCAAATTATCGAAAACCTGTATCCATACTTCGATTGAGGATGTGCTATGACCCCGTCAGATGTTAAAGCCACGCTATCGTTCAGCGACAACTCGCCGAGCGTCGAAATGCCGATCTACAAGGGCACGATGGGCCCGGACGTGATCGACATCCGCAAGTTGTACGGTCAGACCGGCAAGTTCACGTATGACCCGGGCTTCATGTCGACGGCGGCGTGCAATTCGGCGATCACGTATATCGACGGCGACAAGGGCGAACTGCTGTATCGCGGCTACCCGATCGAGCAACTGGCCGTGAACGCGGACTTCCTCGAAACGTGCTATCTGCTGCTGAAGGGCGAACTGCCGAACGAGGCGCAGAACAAGGAATTCGTGGACACCGTCACGCGTCACACGATGGTGCACGAGCAGATGCACTTCTTCTTCCGCGGCTTCCGTCGCGACGCGCACCCGATGGCCGTGCTGACGGCTGCGGTCGGCGCGCTGTCGGCGTTCTATCACGACTCGCTGAACATCAACGATCCGCGTCACCGTGAAGTCTCCGCGATCCGCATGATCGCGAAGCTGCCGACGCTCGTCGCGATGGCGTACAAGTTCAGCATCGGTCAGCCGTTCGTGTATCCGAAGAACGAACTGTCGTACAGCGCGAACTTCATGCACATGATGTTCTCGAACCCGTGCGAAGAGTACAAGGTCAACGACGTGCTCGTGCGCGCTCTCGACCGTATTCTGATCCTGCACGCGGACCACGAGCAGAACGCGTCGACGTCGACGGTGCGTCTCGCGGGTTCGTCGGGTGCGAATCCGTTCGCGTGTATCGCAGCCGGCATCGCATGTCTGTGGGGCCCGGCGCACGGCGGCGCGAACGAAGCCGCGCTGAACATGCTCGAAGAGATCGGCTCGGTCGACAACATTCCTGAGTTCATCAAGCAGGTGAAAGACAAGAACTCGGGCGTGAAGCTGATGGGCTTCGGACACCGCGTGTACAAGAACTACGACCCGCGCGCGAAGCTGATGCGCGAGACGTGCCACGAAGTGCTGAACGAACTCGGCCTGCACGACGACCCGCTCTTCAAGCTCGCGATGGAACTCGAAAAGATCGCGCTGGAAGACGAATACTTCGTGTCGCGCAAGCTGTATCCGAACGTCGACTTCTACTCGGGCATCGTGCAGCGCGCGCTGGGCATTCCGACGTCGATGTTCACCTGCATCTTCGCGATGGCTCGTACGGTCGGCTGGATCGCGCAGTGGAACGAGATGATCGCCGATCCTGAGCAGAAGATCGGCCGTCCGCGTCAGCTGTTCATCGGCCAGACGCCGCGTGAAGCGAAGCCGCTGGCAAAGCGCTAAGCTGATCGAGTTTTAGTTGTATCGAAGCCCCGGCGAGAAATCGCCGGGGCTTTTGCTTTTTGCTCGGCGCGCGCAGAGACGGCGCCGGATTCAATCCGCGAACACCTCCTGCAAGGTATGAAGCGCGTCGGTCAGCGTGTTGTCCGCGATGCTGCCTTCCCGCTTGATGAGCCGCAGCTTGTCCACCGTGCGAATCTGATCCAGAAGAATCAATCCCTGCTTCCGCTTGAAAGCAATGGGAATGCGGAAAGGCGCAGGTTTTCCCTTCGACGACATCGGCGCGACGATGACCGTGCGCAGATGGTCGTGCATCTCCGGCGGCGACACCACTACGCACGGACGCGTTTTCTGAATTTCGCTGCCCAAGGTGGGATCGAGCGCGACCGACCAGACTTCTCCACGCACTACCATTCGAGCTCCCCGTCGTCGTTGCCGAATTCGCCCATGACGAGTCCGTCCTCGCCGCTTTGCGCAATCAGCTTGCTGGCTTCGGCCCAACCTTGACGCGCTTTGTCGCGAGGCCGACGCAGGACAATCGCGTCGTTCTCGACCTCCATGTCGACCTCGTTCTCCAAGCCCAATTGCGCGAGCAGCGGCTTGGGAATCAGGATGCCCTGGGAGTTGCCCATTTTTCTGATGGTGGTTCGCATGTCGTCGACTACTGAAGAGTATGGAAGCACGATGTTATTACCTGTCGAAAGAGCCGTCAATACAATGTTATTACTGCGCGGATCGTGAGCGCTGACGACAGCCTATTGCGCGTATCGTGCGGCGAACATTCGGTCAAATGGCATAGGATCTAAGGACAGCGTCGCGATGCGCTCGAGGTTCAGCCGGGTAGTCGTCATCCGGGTACTGGAACCACTACAATAACTATCTGTTTTTAATGGGTTTTTTCCGTATCCTAGTATCCAATTCTCATCGGGTGGTGGCATAATCGATTCACGAGCCGTACACCGATAAATCCCCGCAGTCACACACGAAAGCGCTCACCATGGCACAGACTCTCTACGACAAACTGTGGAATACGCACGTTGTCCACACGGAAGAGGACGGCACCTCGATCCTCTACATCGACCGTCACCTGCTGCACGAAGTGACGAGCCCGCAGGCCTTCGAGGGCCTGAAGCTGGCCGAGCGCCCGGTGTGGCGCATCAGCGCGAATCTGGCGGTGTCCGATCACAACGTGCCGACGACCGACCGCTCGCACGGCATCGCCGATCCGGTTTCGAAGCTGCAAGTCGATACGCTCGACCAGAACTGCGACGCCTTCGGCATCACGCAGTTCAAGATGAACGACCTGCGTCAGGGCATCGTGCACATCATCGGGCCGGAGCAGGGCGCGACGCTGCCGGGCATGACCATCGTCTGCGGCGATTCGCACACGTCCACGCACGGCGCGTTCGGCGCGCTGGCGCACGGCATCGGTACGTCGGAGGTTGAGCACGTGCTCGCGACGCAAACGCTGTTGCAGAAGAAGAGCAAGAACATGCTCGTGAAGGTCGAAGGCCAATTGCCGCGCGGATGCACGGCGAAGGACATCGTGCTCGCGATCATCGGCAAGATCGGCACGGCGGGCGGCACGGGCTACGCGATGGAATTCGGCGGCTCGACCATCCGCGCGCTCACGATGGAAGGCCGCATGACCGTCTGCAACATGGCGATCGAAGCGGGCGCGCGCGCCGGCATGGTCGCGGTCGACGACACGACCATCAACTATCTGAAGGACCGTCCGTACTCGCCGCAGGGCGTCGAGTGGAATCAGGCGGTTGAATACTGGCGTCAGTTCAAATCCGATGACGGCGCGCACTTCGATCGCGTCGTCGAGCTGAATGCCGCCGAGATCGTGCCGCAAGTGACGTGGGGCACGTCGCCGGAAATGGTGACGTCGATCGACGGCCGCGTGCCCGATCCCGACAAGGAAAAAGATCCCGTCAAGCGCGACGCGATGGAACGCGCGCTGAGCTACATGGCATTGCAGCCGAACACGCCGATCGAATCGATCAAGCCGGACAAGGTTTTCATCGGCTCGTGCACGAATGCGCGCATCGAAGACTTGCGCGCCGCCGCGTACGTCGTGAAGTCGCTGGGCAAGCGCGTCGCGTCGAACATTCGCCTCGCGATGGTCGTGCCGGGATCGGGTCTCGTGAAGGCGCAAGCCGAACGCGAAGGCCTCGACAAGATCTTCACGAACGCCGGCTTCGAATGGCGCGAGCCGGGCTGCTCGATGTGCCTTGCGATGAACGCCGACCGCCTGGAAGCGGGGGAGCGCTGCGCATCGACGTCGAACCGCAACTTCGAAGGCCGTCAGGGCGCGGGCGGACGCACGCATCTCGTGAGCCCCGCGATGGCCGCCGCCGCCGCGATCGAAGGCCATTTCGTCGACGTACGCAAGCTCGCTTAATCGATCGGGACACTGAGAAAGATCATGGAAAAATTCATTGTGCACAGTGGCCTCGTCGCGCCGCTCGATCGCGAGAACGTCGACACGGACGCGATCATCCCGAAGCAGTTCCTGAAGTCGATCAAGCGCACCGGCTTCGGTCCGAACGCGTTCGATGAATGGCGTTATCTCGACGTCGGTGAGCCCGGACAGGACAACAGCAAGCGTCCGCTCAACCCGGATTTCGTGCTGAATCAGCCGCGTTATCAAGGCGCGTCGATTCTGCTCACGCGCAAGAATTTCGGCTGCGGCAGCTCACGCGAACACGCGCCGTGGGCGCTCGATCAATACGGCTTTCGCGCGATCATCGCGCCGAGCTTCGCGGACATCTTCTACAACAACTGTTTCAAGAACGGTCTCTTGCCGGTCGTGCTGACGGAGCAGCAGGTCGACAAGCTGTTTAACGAGACCTACGCGTTCGTTGGTTTCCAGTTGACGATCGATCTCGAAGCGCAAGTCGTGCGTACCGGCGACGGCACCGAGTATGCGTTCGAAGTGCCGGGCTTTCGCAAGTATTGCTTGCTGAACGGCTTCGACGACATCGGTCTCACGCTGCGTCATGCGGACAAGATCAAGCAATATGAGGCCGAACGCCTCGCGAAGCAGCCGTGGCTGAATAACCGGCTCGTTGGATAACCGCGCATAAAGGAAGCGAAAGATGAAAATTGCAGTTCTCCCCGGCGACGGCATCGGTCCCGAAATCACCGCCGAAGCGGTCAAAGTCCTGAACGCGCTCGGCGAGAAGTTCGAGCTGGAAGAGGCGCCGGTCGGCGGCGCGGGCTACGAGGCGAAGGGGCACCCGCTGCCCGATTCCACGCTGGCGCTCGCGAAGGAAGCCGATGCGATCCTGTTCGGCGCCGTCGGCGACTGGAAGTACGACAAGCTCGAACGCGCGCTGCGTCCCGAGCAGGCAATTCTCGGCCTGCGCAAGCATCTGCAACTGTTCGCGAACTTCCGTCCGGCGATCTGCTATCCGCAATTGACGGGCGCGTCGTCGTTGAAGCCGGAGATCGTGTCGGGTCTCGACATCCTGATCGTCCGCGAATTGAACGGCGACATCTATTTCGGCGCGCCGCGCGGCTTGCGAGAAGCCCCGGACGGCCCGTTCGCGGGCGCGAAGGAAGGCTTCGACACGATGCGCTATTCCGAGCCCGAAGTGCGCCGCATCGCGCACGTCGCGTTTGCCGCCGCGCAAAAGCGCCAGAAGAAGCTGACGAGCGTCGACAAGGCGAACGTGCTCGAAACGTCGCAGCTGTGGCGCGACACGATGATCGACGTCGCGAAGGAATATCCGGATGTCGAGCTGTCGCACATGTACGTCGACAACGCCGCGATGCAGCTCGTGAAGGCGCCGAAAGCGTTCGACGTCGTCGTGACCGGCAACATGTTCGGCGACATTCTGTCGGACGAAGCGGCGATGCTCACCGGCTCCATCGGCATGCTGCCGTCCGCGTCGCTCGACAAGAACAACAAGGGCCTGTACGAGCCGTCGCACGGTTCGGCGCCGGACATCGCGGGCAAGGGCGTGGCGAATCCGCTCGCGACCATTCTTTCGGCGGCCATGATGCTGCGCTACTCGCTCGGCAAGACGGAGCAGGCGGATCGCATCGAAAGCGCGGTGAAGAAAGTGCTCGAGCAGGGCTACCGCACCGGCGATATCGCGACGGCGGACGGCAAGGTTGTCGGCACGAAGGAAATGGGCGACGCGGTGCTGAAGGCGCTGTAATCGCGAGAAAGACGATCGGCGCGCTGAAGCATTAAAGCGGCCGATCGTCTCTTTTTACCGATGTTCGCGCACGATCCGCCCGATTTTCACGCATCTGCAGCATGACGCCGTCGAAAACGTCCGGTTATCGTGTATATTGCTTTGCTATGGCGAAGAACTCTCAATTCTCTCTGGATTCCATCGGACGCGGCTCAAAGTCGCTCGCGACGGAACTCGCCATCAGCACGCGCATCGTGGCCACTCGAGCCACGGCTAAAACGCGCATTACGAAAATCTCCAGCAAAGCGATCACGATTCGCTGATCGTCCCTCGTGTCCGAGCGTCTTCCCCGCGCGGCCACGCCGGGTAAAGATGCGGGGAAGCGTCCACAGTTAAAGGTTAGTCATGAACGTAGGTCTCGTTGGTTGGCGCGGTATGGTCGGCAGCGTCCTGATGCAGCGCATGCAGCAGGAAGGCGATTTCGACTTGATCGAACCGGTGTTTTTCAGCACCAGCAATGCGGGCGGCAACGCGCCGTCGTTCGCCAAAAACGAGACGAAGCTCAAAGACGCAACGAGCATCGACGACCTGAAAAAGTGCGACGCCATCATCACGTGCCAGGGCGGCGACTACACCAACGAGGTGTATCCGAAGCTGCGCGCGGCGGGCTGGAAGGGCTACTGGATCGACGCGGCGTCGGCGCTGCGCATGAAGGACGACGCGGTCATCATTCTCGATCCGGTCAACCTGGACGTCATCAAGGATTCGCTCGTGAAGGGCGGCCGCGACTTCATCGGCGGCAACTGCACGGTCAGCCTCATGCTGATGGCGCTCGGCGGCCTGTTCCGCGAGAACCTCGTCGAATGGACGACGGCGATGACCTATCAGGCCGCGTCGGGCGCGGGCGCGCAGAACATGCGCGAGCTGCTTCAGCAAATGGGCGTGCTCTACGGTTCGGCGAAGGAAGACCTGGCGGATCCGTCGTCGGCGATTCTCGACATCGACCGCCGCGTGCTCGCCGCGATGAACGGCGAGCGCATGCCCGTCGACAACTTCGGCGTGCCGCTCGCGGGCTCGCTGATTCCGTGGATCGACAAGGATCTCGGCAACGGCATGTCGAAGGAAGAGTGGAAGGGCGGCGCGGAAACCAACAAGATCCTCGGCAAGCCGGCAATGGGTATGCCGGGCTCGATTCCCGTCGACGGCCTCTGCGTGCGTATCGGCGCGATGCGCTGCCACTCGCAGGCGCTCACCATCAAGCTGACGAAGGACGTGCCGCTCGACGAAGTGCACGGCATTCTCGCGTCGGCGAATGACTGGGTGAAGGTCGTGCCGAACGAGCGCGAAGCATCGATTCGCGATCTGTCGCCCGCGGTCGTCACGGGCACGCTGACGGTGCCGGTTGGCCGTCTGCGCAAGCTCGCGATGGGCGGCGAATATCTGTCGGCGTTCACGGTCGGCGATCAACTCTTGTGGGGCGCCGCCGAGCCGCTGCGCCGCATGCTGCGCATTCTGCTCGACAAGTAAAGTAAACTACGCGCCTGAAGCGCGTGTCTTGCTCGAAAGCGTCGCGTTTCACGCGGCGCTTTTTTGTTTTTGTGGAGCTTTGTTGCAACGCCGTGTTTATCGAGCGGTCTTCGCTTTATGTTTCAATTTTTGCCGCACCCGGAGCCTCAATGATCCATCGAACTCGCCGGTCTTTCGTTTCGTCATCGCGTGCGGCGCTCGCCGCGGCAAGTCTCGCCGCATGCGCGATGTTCTGGGCGAATCCCGGCGATGCGCTCGCGCAGGCCTCCGCCGCCACCGGGCAAACCTACGCGGTCAAGCCGGGACAATCGTTGAGCGATGTCGCCGGCGAACTCACAGGATCCAAAGATCGCGACGTCCGCGCGAAAGCCGCGCGTGCCCTGTTCGACGCCAATCCGAGCGCCTTCAGCAGCCACGACATCAACAAGCTGAAACTCGGCGCGGTGCTGAACGTGCCCGCCGATCTGAGCGGCGCGCCGCCGGCCGCAGCGTCGGCGCCCGAGGCGCAGCAGACCGCGCCCGCCGAAACGTCCGCGCCTGCGTCTTCGTCGGCGGATACCGCCACACCGGCGCCGGAGAGCGCGGCGCCCGCATCGGCTGCGGAGCCGCAAGCCAGCGCGACGGCGGCGCCGGAGCGTGCGACGCCGGAGGCCGCATCGGCAATCGCCGCGCCCGCAAGCGCGCCCGCCACGGCCGCACCGGAACCGGCCAGCCGCAGCGGCGTGGCAGCGGCGACCATCGGTCTGTCGCCCTTCATCATCGCGATCGTGATCGTCGTGATCGGGGTCCTGCTGCTCAGAATGCGGCGCAAGAAGCGAGCAGTCGCGACGAACGACAACGACGTCGATCGCGCGCCCCGTACGTTCGCAAGTCTGGAAGAAGCCCAGGCCGACGCCGACGCCCGCAACGAAGCGCTGCGCAAGGCGCGCGAGGCGGCGGCCGGTGCCCAAGGCAAGTCGCCGGCGCGCGATCAGTCCGGACTGGCTGCGGCCGCCGCGAGCATCGGCAACGCTGAAGTAGCCCAGGCGCCCGTCGCTCCGTCCGAAGATGCGTTGCCGCCGACGACCGAGGCAAAGCCGTCGACCGCGGCGGATGAAACACCCGTCGAGGCGAACCGCCCGCAACCGGAAGAGCCGTTCGTGCCTGTTGCGCCGGCTGCACGTCATCCCGATTTCGTACCGCCAGCCAGCGAACCGGACACCCACGAACAGCGTGAGCAGCATGCGCGCGAGATCGAAGCGCGCGAAGCGGCGCGCCGGGAAGCCGAGAAATGGGAAGTCGAAGAGCGCGAAGCCGCGGCACGCCAGGCCGCCGCGCGCGAGGCCGAGGAGCGTGAAATCCGCGCGCGCGAAGCCGCCGCGCGGGAAGCACTCGCACGCGAGCAGGCGGGTCATGCGGGTGCGGATCGCGAGGCCGAATTGCGTCAGGTCACCGAACGCGAAGAGCTGGCGCGTGAGAACGCGGCACGCGAGATCATCGCGCGCGAGGCGGAACTGCGCGAACTTCAGGCGCGCGCCGCCGAAGAGCAAGCCGCAGAGCAACGCGCCGCCGAGCAGCGCGACATCGAAGAACTGGCAGCGCGCGAGGCGGAAAAATCCGGCATCGCGCCGGACGAAGAGCCGGTGCTCGCGCATCGCTTCCCAATGCCGAAGTTCCCCCAGGACGCGATCCAGGCGCTCGGTTCGCTCGAAATGGAACTGCCGCCGCGTCTGGAACTGACGATCAAGCCGCCCGGCGCGACCGGACCGGAGACGGCTGCATCGTCGCTGAAAAATCCGCCGCTCGAGACGCCTCCCGCAGCGCTGGAACAGCCGCCTGGCGGCACGCAGCCAATCCAGCAGGCGCCGTTCATGCCGCAGCCGGTGGCGCATTTCGAAGCAGCGCGGCAAGGCCAGTCGCAAGCCCAGTCCGTTGCGTCTCAAATCGAAGCGGGTACGGCGGGCGCGGCATCGGTCGCTGGCCTGGGCGCGACAAAATTCGGCCCGCTCAGTCTCGATTTCGATCTCGGGCCGACGTCGAACGCGACGGAGGCTTTGCCTGCCCTGACGCCGGGCCAACTGGCGACCATCGCGCGCAATAAGCTCGAATTGGCAGCCGAATACATCGAACTGGGCGATCTTTCGGGCGCGCGCACGTTGCTCCAGGAAGTGATCGAATCGAACGATCCGGCGACGCGCCAGCAGGCCGCCACGCTCTTGTCGACGCTTGCACCGCATTCCTGAGATGCGTATCGCTTTAGGGATTCAGTACGACGGCGCGGCGTTTTGCGGTTGGCAGTCGCAGCCGCACGGGAAGACGGTCCAGAACGAACTGGAGCGCGCGCTCGCGCAATTCGCGCAGACGCCGCTTCCGACCGTCGTCGCCGGGCGCACCGATACGGGCGTGCACGGTCTCGGTCAGGTCGTGCATTTCGATACCGCTCTGGATCGCGCCGCGTTTTCGTGGGTGCGCGGCACGAATGCGTTCCTGCCCGACACCGTCGCGGTGCAATGGGCGAAGCCGATGCCCGACGATTTCCACGCGCGCTTCGCGGCTTTCGAACGCACTTATTTCTACGTTCTCTACGTCAATCCGGTGCGTTCGCCCATGCTCGCGAAACGCGCGGGCTGGGTGCACACGCCGCTCGACGTGGCAGCGATGCGCGATTCGGTCGCGTGCCTGATCGGCGAGCACGATTTTTCGTCGTTCCGCGCCGCCGATTGCCAGTCGAAAACGCCAGTCAAGCATCTTTATCAGATCGATGTACGCGAGCAGGGCGACTTCGTCCACTTTCGCTTTCGCGCCAACGCGTTTTTGCATCACATGGTGCGCAATCTGATGGGATGCCTCGTCGCGATCGGACGGGGCCGTCATCCATCGTCGTGGATGGCGGACGTGCTCGCCGCCCGCGACCGCCGCGCTGCCGCGCCGACTTTCATGCCCGACGGGCTGTATCTGGCCGAGGTCGGCTATCCTGAACACTTCGCGGTGCCGCCGCCGCATATCGCCAGCATGCCCTGGAGCGCCATTTGGGCAGAGCCGAAATGACAGACCGAGATTTGCATCGCACCCGCATCAAGCTATGCGGACTTTCGCGCGTCGAGGACGTGCAGCACGCCGTCGCGCTGGGCGCGGACGCCGTGGGTTTCGTGTTCTATCCGCCGAGCCCGCGTTCGGTGAGCGTCGCACAGGCCGTCGAACTGGCGCGGCACGTGCCGCCGCTCGTGTCGGCGGTCGGGCTTTTCGTCAATGCGACGCCCGAATGGATTCGCGAAGTCACGTCGAACGTGCCGCTCTCGCTGCTGCAGTTTCACGGCGACGAAACGCCGGAACAATGCGAGGCGCTGGCATCGATTGCGGGTTTATCCTATTGGCGCGCATTGCGAATTGGGTCTGATGCGTCCACAAGCCATTTGATAGAATCGTCTCTCAAGTTCAAAGCCGCAGGCGGCCTTTTACTCGACGCGCTCGTCGAGGGCTTCGGCGGCGGTGGAAAGGTATTCGATTGGTCACTTATCCCAACAGATCTCGGGCATCGGGCCGTTTTGAGTGGTGGGTTGAACACGCAAAACGTCAGTGACGCCATTCGGCGTGTGCGCCCGTACGCGGTCGATGTCTCGAGCGGCATCGAACTGCCGGGCGCCAAGGGCGTGAAGGATCCCGCCCGAATGGCGGCGTTCGTGCGCGCGGTGCGCGAGGCGGACGCCGGGTGAATCGAACGTGGGCCGCGCTGCCGGCTACGTAACCGAGAGAGTGACGCAATGTACAACTTGCCAGACGAAAGAGGCCATTTCGGCCAATATGGAGGCGTGTTCGTCTCCGAAACCCTCATCCATGCACTTGACGAATTGCGCGTCGCGTATGACGCGGCACGTCAGGATCCCGAATTCATCGCCGAGTACGAGTACGAGCTCAAGCATTACGTGGGTCGTCCGTCGCCGATTTATCACGCGAAGCGCTGGAGCGAGATGCTTGGCGGCGCGCAGCTCTATCTGAAGCGCGAAGACCTAAATCACACGGGCGCGCACAAGGTGAATAACGTGATCGGCCAGGCGCTGCTCGCCCGCAAGATGGGCAAGCCGCGCGTGATTGCCGAAACCGGCGCGGGCCAGCACGGCGTGGCGACGGCGACCATTGCCGCGCGATTCGGCATGGAGTGCGTGGTCTACATGGGCGCGGAAGACGTGCGTCGTCAGGCGGCGAACGTCTATCGGATGAAGCTGCTCGGCGCAACGGTCGTGCCGGTCGAATCCGGGTCGAAGACGCTCAAGGACGCGCTCAACGAAGCCATGCGTGACTGGGTGACGAACGTCGAAAACACGTTCTACATCATCGGCACGGTGGCGGGGCCGCATCCTTACCCGATGATGGTGCGCGACTTCCAGCGCGTGATCGGCGACGAATGTCGCGTGCAGATGCCCGAAATGGCCGGTCGCCAGCCTGATGCCGTGATCGCGTGCGTCGGCGGCGGGTCGAATGCGATGGGCATCTTTTATCCGTACATCGACGATAAAGACGTCAGATTGATCGGCGTCGAAGCGGCGGGCGACGGCATCGACACCGGGCGCCACGCGGCGTCGCTGATGGGCGGCAGCCCGGGGGTGCTGCACGGCAATCGCACGTATCTGCTGCAGGACGAAAACGGGCAGATCATCGAAACGCATTCGGTGTCGGCGGGGCTCGACTATCCGGGCGTCGGTCCGGAACACGCGTGGCTGAAGGACGCGGGACGCGCGGAATATGTCGGCATCACCGATGACGAAGCGCTCAAGGCCTTCCACGACTGCTGCCGGATCGAGGGCATCATCCCCGCGCTGGAATCGAGCCACGCGCTCGCTTATGGCGCGAAGCTCGCGAAGACGTTGCCGCGCGACAAGGTGTTGCTCGTCAATCTGTCCGGCCGGGGCGACAAGGACATGCATACGGTCGCCGAGCGATCGGGCATTCAGTTCTGAGCCTCAGATAGATGCGCAACGTCATCGACGAGCCGTTGTCCGTCGGCGCCCTGCAGGGCGCCGGCAGCGACATCCGCAACCGCGACTTCTTGGCCGATGCCGAGAATATTCCCGACGCGTCGATCGATCTGATCGTCGCGGATCCGCCTTATGGTCTGGGCAAGGACTACGGGAACGACTCGGACATGTTGTCCGGCGACGCTTTTCTCGAGTGGACTTATCGCTGGCTCGATCTCGCGATTCCGAAGCTCAAGCCGAGCGGTTCGCTGTATATCTTTTGCACCTGGCAGTATTCGCCCGAACTGTTCGTGTTCCTCAAGCGCCGCCTTTTGATGATCAACGAGATCGTCTGGGACCGTCGCGTGCCGAGCATGGGCGGAACAACGCGAAAATTCACGTCAGTGCACGACAACATCGGCTATTTCGCGGTATCGAAGGACTACTACTTCGATCTCGATCCGGTGCGCATCCCTTACGACGCAGAAACGAAAAAGGCGCGTTCGCGGAAGATTTTCGAAGGCAGCAAGTGGCTCGAACTGGGCTACAACCCGAAGGATGTCTGGTCCGTGTCGCGTCTGCATCGGCAGCACGCGGAGCGGGTGGATCATCCGACGCAAAAGCCGCTGGAAATCGTCGAGCGCATGGTGCTCGCGAGCTGTCCGCCGGGTGGGCGCGTGCTCGATCCGTTCATGGGCAGCGGCACGACGGCGGTCGCGTGCGCACGTCATGGCCGGCAATTCACGGGCTACGAGATCAACCCGGATTACTGCGCGATCGCCGAAAGCCGCATTGCCGAAGCGCGCGCTGCACGGCTCGAGCCGGCAGAGCCCGCCCGCGTTCGACGCAAGACACTCGTCGCGACCGGCACCGCCGCCCAAGCCGAATAGCGTCTTTTTCGCTGCTGATCGCGTCAAATGCATTCAAATGCGTCCGACGCCAACGACTACGACTAAGAGAAATCTCATGTCCCGCATCAAGAATACTTTTGCGGCGCTCGCCGCACAGGGCAAGAAAGGGCTGATTCCGTTCATCACCGCGGGCGACCCGAATCCGGAACAAACCGTCGAGTTCATGCACGCGCTGGCGAAGGGCGGCGCGGACGTCATCGAACTGGGCGTGCCGTTCTCCGATCCGATGGCCGACGGCCCCGTCATCCAGCGTTCGTCGGAGCGGGCGCTCGCGCGCGGCGTGACCCTCAAGCGCGTGCTCGCCGACGTCGCGCGTTTCCGCGAAACCGACGACAAAACGCCCGTCGTGCTGATGGGTTACGCGAATCCGATCGAGCGCATGGGCGCCGACGCGTTCGCGAAAGCCGCGAAGGAAGCGGGCGTCGACGGCGTACTGGTGGTCGATTACCCGCCCGAGGAAGCGGAGAGCTTCGGCGCGTCGATGCGCGCCGCCGGCATCGATCCGATCTTCCTGCTCGCGCCCACATCGACGGACGAGCGCGTCGCGGCGGTCGGCAAGATCGCGAGCGGGTATGTCTACTACGTATCGCTGAAAGGCGTGACCGGCGCCGCAAATCTGGACGTTTCCAGCATCGCGAGTAAAATCCCGGCCATCAAGTCGCGTGTGCCCCTGCCGGTCGGTGTCGGTTTCGGCATTCGCGACGCCCAGACCGCGCGCGCCGTCGCCGATGTCGCGGATGCCGTCGTCATCGGCAGCCGCCTCGTGCAGCTGCTCGAAGACGCGAAGCCGGACACCGCGGCCGCGTCGCTGACGAGCTTCATCGCCGAAATTCGTCAGGCGCTCGACGCCGCACAGTAAAATACGCGCCGCCGCGGGCCGCCCGATTCGGGCGTGCGCCGCGCGGCAACCGATCAGTCAAGGAAAAACGATGAGCTGGCTCGACAAACTGCTGCCGCCGAAGATCAAGCAAACCGATCCCAAAAGCCGCAAGGGCATTCCCGAGGGCCTTTGGGTGAAGTGTCCGTCGTGCGAAGCGGTGCTGTATCGCAACGACGTCGAGGCGAATCTGCACGTATGCCCGAAGTGCAGCCATCACATGCGAATCGGCGCGCGCGAGCGGCTCGACCGCCTGCTCGACCCGGAAGGCCGCTATGAAATCGGCCAGGAAGTCGTCCCGGTCGACGCGCTGAAGTTCAAGGACAGCCGCAAGTATCCGGATCGCATCAAGGAAGCGATGGAAGATACGGACGAGACCGACGCCATGGTCGTCATGGGCGGCGCGATCCACACGATTCCGTGTGTCGTCGCGTGCTTCGAATTCTCGTTCATGGGCGGATCGATGGGCTCGGTGGTCGGCGAGCGCTTCGTGCGCGGCGCGCGCAACGCGCTGGAGCAGAACGTGCCGTTCATCTGCTTTACGGCCTCGGGCGGCGCGCGCATGCAGGAAAGCCTGCTTTCGCTCATGCAGATGGCCAAAACCACTGCGCTTCTGACCAAACTCGCGGACGCGAAGCTGCCGTTCATTTCCGTGCTGACCGACCCGACGATGGGCGGTGTGTCCGCATCGTTCGCGTTCCTGGGCGATGTCGTGATTGCCGAGCCGAAGGCGCTGATCGGCTTTGCCGGCCCGCGCGTGATCGAGCAGACCGTGCGCGAAAAGCTCCCGGAAGGTTTCCAGCGCGCCGAGTTCCTGCTGACGAAGGGCGCGGTCGACATGATCGTGGATCGCCGCAAGATGCGCGAAGAAATCGCCCAATTGATGGCGCTGATGACGCGGCAACCCGCCGATTCCGTCGCCTGACCCGAATGTACGTAGCGCCGCGCCGCGCGTGAACCCCGCGAGGTTCCGCGCGGCGCTTTTGTTTTTGCGATCTCGAAAATGAACACATTCCCGACTCTCGACGCCTGGCTCGCCCATCTGGAAGCGGCGCATCCGGTCGGCATCGACATGGGCCTCGCGCGCATCGGCAAGGTGAAGGATGCGCTCGGCCTGCGTTTCGACTGCCCGGTCATCACCGTCGGCGGCACGAACGGCAAGGGCTCGACCTGCGCGATCATCGAAACGATCTTGCTGCGTGCGGGGTATCGCGTCGGTTGCCATACGTCGCCGCATCTGCTGACGTTCAACGAACGCGCGCGCATCGACGGCGCGGAGGCGAGCGACGCCGATCTGCTCGAACATTTCGCGGCCGTGGAAAAGGCGCGCGCCAGCCTGCCCGAGCCGGTTTCGCTGACGTACTTCGAGTTCACAACGCTTGCGATCCTGCATCTCTTCGCGTCGCGCAAGCTCGACGCGGTGATTCTCGAAGTCGGGCTCGGCGGGCGTCTCGACGCGGTGAATATCGTCGATACGGATTGTGCTGTGATCACCAGCATCGACATCGACCATACGGACTATCTCGGCGACACGCGCGAAAAAATTGGCTTCGAAAAAGCGGGCATATTCCGGACGGGCAAGCCGGCAGTGTGCGGAGATCCGTCGCCGCCGCAGACTCTCATCGAACATGCCGAGGCGATCGGCGCGGACCTGTGGCTCGTCGGACGCGATTTCCGCTACGAAGCCCAGCCGGGCAACGAGCGCCAGCAATGGAGTTATATCGGGCGCGAGCAGCGGCGCTCGGCGCTGGCCTATCCGGCGCTGCGCGGCGCGAATCAGCTCATCAACACGTCGGCGGCGCTGGCCGCGCTCGAAGCGCTGCGCGACCGTCTGCCGGTTTCGGCGCAGGACATTCGCCTTGGCCTGGCGAACGTCGAGTTGCCGGGACGCTTCCAGGTGCTGCCGGGCAAGCCGCAAATCATTCTCGACGTTGCGCACAATCCTCACGCAGCCGCCGTGTTGTCGCAAAATCTCGGCAACATGGGCTACTTTCCGTACACTTACGCGGTGTTCGGCGCGATGGGCGACAAGGACATCGAAGGCGTCGTGAAGCAACTCAAGGGCGAGATCGATCACTGGAACGTGACCGCGCTGCCCACGCCGCGCGCCGCGTCGGCGGAGCAACTGGAACACGCATTGCGCGACGCCGGTGTCAACGACAGCGCCGACAGCAGCGTTTCTCGCTTTGAAACACCCGCGGCGGCTTTTCAAGATGCGTTAAGCCGGGCGTCTGAAAATGATAGAATTTTGGTTTTCGGCAGTTTCTACACGGTAGCCGGCGTCATGGCCTACCGTCGAATGCAGCATAACTAGCAGCATCATTGAGACGGTCGGCCGTCAGCACCAAGCGATACATGGGACTCTTTTCGTTCGGCAAGAAAGACGACTCCGGTCGCGACGCATATTCCGATTCATCGCGCGGCTCGCGTCACACCGTCCGCACGGAACGCCGCACGCGCAGATCCGAGCGCACCGACGCCGACGCGATGATGCTCGATCCCACCCTGCCCGAGAAGCAGCGCGCGCGCCGCAGGCTCGTCGGGGCGATCGCGCTGGTGCTCGCCGCCGTCATCGTCCTGCCGATGGTGCTCGATTCGCGTCCGAAGCCCGTCACCGACGACATTTCCATTGATATTCCCAACCGCCCGGCGCCCGCCGCGAAGCAGTCGCGCGACGCCAACGACGCCGACACGCAAGCCGGTGTCGCGCACGACGCGCCGTCGGGTGCGTCGGGCAGTGTTTCCGCCGGCGTGACGCAGCCGCAAGCCGCGGCACCTGCCGCAACGGCAAAGCCCGAGCCGAAGCCGGAAGCGAAGCCTGACGCGAAAGCCGAAGCCAAGCCGGAAGCGAAGCCGTCGAAGCCCGCAGCCGTGGCGAGCCAGAACGCGAAGCCGCAAGCGGCCGAGCCTTCCGAACAAGCCAACGCAAATACCGCGGCGAACGCCGCGGCAGGCGCGGCGAACACGCCGTCGTCGCCGGCGGGCAGCCGCTTCGTGCTGCAGATCGGCCAGTTCGACGACGAAACCGCCGCGCAGAATTGGGTCAACAAGTTGAAGTCCGCGGGTGTGCCCGCATATCTCGAACATCGCAAGCAGTCGGACGGCGCGACCAAGTCGCTGTTGCGCGCGGGGCCGTTCCCGGATCGCGCGTCGGCGCAGGCCGCGCTCGTGAAGGTGCGGCAGGCCGGCCTGGGCGGCGGCACCCGGGCATCGAACTAAGCCGGTTCGATGTTCACCGCTTTCGACTACGCCGTGATGGCCGTGATCGGCCTGTCCGCGCTGCGCGGCATGTGGCGCGGCCTGTTGGCCGAAGCGTTCGGTCTGGTCGGCTGGGTCGCCGCCATTCTGATCGCGGGACGGTTCGTCGGGCTCGTCGTGCCGTATATCCCGTCGACGTGGCCCGGCGGCGCGCTTACGCAGTGGCTCGTGGCGTTCGTGCTGGTGGTCGGGGCGGTGCTGCTCGTATCGAGCGTGCTGTCGGCGCTATTGACGCGCATCACGGAAGTCACCGGCCTGCGCGGCGTGGACCGCTCGTTGGGCTTGCTGTTCGGCCTCGTCAGAGGGGCTATATTGGTAGTTATTCTGGTCGCCCTGGCTGGCCTGACCGAACTGCCTCAGAAAGATTTTTGGCGCAATGCGCTGCTGCGGCCGATGGCCGAGCAAGGCGTGCGCGAATTGAAACCGCTGCTCCCCGATACGCTCGCCGCGTATGTGCACGTCGCTCCCGAACCGGGCGGCCTGGCGCCCAACGCCGCACAATAGACGAACGGCCGGCTACACGAGGAACGCGCGACGGCTCGAAGACGCTTCGCCCCGGCCACGTCACGGCCAGTTTTTGAGAGAAGCGTCGAAGAGATCCGGGCAACGCCTTGTCTACCCGTTTCGACTCTTTGAAGGACCATGCCATGTGCGGCATCGTAGGTGTAGTTTCCCAAAGTCCCGTCAATCAGCTGATCTATGACAGCTTGCTCCTGCTCCAGCATCGCGGACAGGACGCGGCGGGCATCGCCACGGCGAACGGCAATAACTTCCACATGCACAAAGCCAACGGCATGGTGCGCGACGTGTTCCGCACGCGCAACATGCGCAGTCTGCCGGGCAACGTCGGCATCGGCCAGGTGCGGTATCCGACCGCCGGGTCCGCATCGAGCGAGGAAGAAGCGCAACCGTTCTACGTGAATGCGCCGTTCGGCATCATCCTCGCGCATAACGGCAATCTGACGAACTGGATGCAGCTGAAGGACGAGATGTTCCGCATCGACCGCCGGCACATCAACACCGCATCCGACACCGAAGTGCTGCTCAACGTCTTCGCGCACGAACTGCAGCTCGCGAGCTCGGGCCTGCAACTCGATGCGACCGCGCTGTGGAAAGCCGTCGCGGGCGTGCATCGCCGTGTGAAGGGCTCGTACGCGATCGTCTCGCTGATCGCGGGCTACGGTCTCGTCGCGTTCCGCGATCCGTTCGGCATTCGTCCGCTTGTGCTCGGCAAGCTCGAAACGTCGACGGGCGTCGAGTGGATGGTCGCGTCGGAATCGGTGGCGATCGAAGGCATCGGCTTCGAATTCGTGCGCGATGTCGAACCGGGCGAAGCGATTTTCATCGACGCGGAAGGCAATCTGCACAGCCACCAATGCGCCGAGAAGCCCGAGCTCAATCCGTGCATTTTCGAGCTCGTGTATCTCGCGCGTCCGGATTCGTGCCTCGACGGCGTGCCGGTCTACAACGCGCGTCTGCGCATGGGCGATTACCTCGCCGAGAAAATCAAGCGCGTGCTGCCGGATGTGCCGATCGACGTCGTCATGCCGATTCCCGACTCGTCGCGCCCCGCCGCGATGCAGGTCGCCGCGAAGCTCGGCGTGGAGTATCGCGAAGGCTTCTTCAAGAACCGCTACGTGGGCCGCACCTTCATCATGCCGGGTCAGGCGGTGCGCAAGAAATCGGTGCGTCAGAAGCTCAACGCGATGGGCATCGAGTTCAAGGGCAAGAACGTGCTGATCGTCGACGATTCCATCGTGCGCGGCACGACCTCGCATGAAATCGTGCAGATGGCCCGCGATGCCGGCGCGAACAAAGTGATCTTCGCGTCCGCCGCGCCGCCGGTGAAGTTCCCGAACGTGTACGGCATCGACATGCCGACGCGCGGCGAACTCGTTGCGCACGGCCGCAGCGATGAGGAAGTCGCACGCATGATCGGCGCGGATTATCTCGTCTATCAGGACGTGGAAGACCTGAAGAACGCGATCCGCGACATCAATCCGGCGTTGAAGGAATTCGAAGCGTCGTGCTTCGACGGCAACTACATCACTGGCGACGTGACGACCGATTATCTCGATCGCATCGAGTCCGCACGTCTTGCGCCGCAATCGCAGTCGGATCGCGATGCTGCGAGCGACGCGCAAGAGGGCGGCATGGCGCGCTCACAGTTGCATTTGCAACTATCGGTCGAGTAAGTTTTCGGCGCTTCGAACGAGCCCGCTTCGTCTGCAAGGACCAAGCGGGCTTTTTTGCGTCTCGAGCCTTCGAGCTTCTGCTTTTCGAGCGCGGCGGAAGCGGCCAAGCGCTTGCGTGGGTGCTGTTGAATGGCATGGAGACGCTCGGGTTGCGCGTCGAGAAGCAATCGGCGAATGCGCTCGAAATCGCGCGCTGTCACGCATCCGTCATACGCGCCGGTCTGTCGCGTGAATCGGATGAACCGCCGTTGCGCCATTGCCCCGGCGAGATGCCGAAGCGTTTCGAGAACGCATGCGTGAACGCGCTTTGATCGGCGAAACCGACATCGAGCGCGATATCGGTGAGCGACGCGCGCGAGTCGGCGAGCAACGTCAACGCGGTGTCGAGCCGCAGCCGATGCAGATAGCGATGCGGCGTCTCGCCGAACGCTTCGTTGAAGAGCTGATGAAAGCGCCGCATGCCGAAGCCGCAATGCGCGGCGAGATCGGCGATACGCAGCGGCGCCGATAGTTGCGAACGCAACCATCGGTCGATGCGCGCGAAATCGAGGCCGCGCATCGCGTCGATGGAATCGTCGGTGTCGTGCATCAGCGCGCCGCACAGATGCGCAGCCGCTTGCCATGCGAAGCGGTCCGCGAGATGCGTATCCGCGAGATGCGCGCGACGGGCGACATCGGCGACGGCTTGCGTGATGCGCGGATCGATGACGATCGCGCGCGCCCGTTCGAAGTAGCGCTCGGGCACCGCGACGGACGTGGCGGGCAGATCGAGCACGAGTTGGCGATTGTCGCCCTCGGCCCAGTAATCGTGGCGCGCGCCCGCCGGGATGATCCACGCACCCCTGCAATCGATGCGTGCGCCGTTGCCGTCGACGGCCATCTCCATCGACCCGTCGAGGCCGAGCACGATCTGATGAAAGTCGTGCACGTCCGACGCCTGCGCCGCCTCATAGCGGCGCAACGACACGGCAGGACGATGAAGCGGCGCGCTCATGCGGAAAACGCTCAGACGTCGAGCAGTTCCACTTCGAACACGAGCGTGGCGTTGGGCGGAATCACGCCGCCCGCGCCGCGCGCGCCGTAGCCGAGTTGCGGCGGAATCGTGAGACGGCGCACGCCGCCCACTTTCATGCCCTGCACGCCTTCGTCCCAGCCCTTGATGACCATGCCGCCGCCCAGCACGAAGGCGAAGGGGTCGTTGCGGTCCTTGCTCGAATCGAACTTCTGGCCGTCCGTGAGCCAGCCCGTGTAGTGCACGCTGACGGTCTTGCCGGCGACGGCTTCAGTGCCTTCGCCAACGGTGACGTCTTCGTATTTGAGACCGGAATCGGTCGTGACAGTCGACATGGTTGCTCCCTGGTTGCCCGGTCATCGGCGATGGATGAACCGGTGGTCGAAACCGACATTGTAGAACGTCGCAGGGAAGCGGGCGGCGCCCGGAAGCGCCGCGTCGATTACAGATGACGGCTGTGCGGCCCGAAGCGCGAACCGATGCGTGTGCCGATTTCCGGCCTTACGTGCCGGCCGATCGCGGTGCCGATCGACGCGCCGTCTTGCGAATCATGCATCGCGGCGGCGGCGGCCTGATCGCCGATCTGCTGCCTTGCGATCTTCAACGCGCGCACGCGGACATAGGCCATCGCGACGAGCGTCCACGGCGCGAGATAGGCGAACTCGGGCACGGACACCATCATCATCGTCCAGGTCGCGGCGCAGCACTGGCGCAGCGCCATGCCGCGCGGATCCCAGTCGAGCTTGAACGCGGGGTACAGCATCAACGCGCTGATGAAGACCGTGCCGATGATGCCGGTATTGACGAGCAGCGTCGAGAAGAGATCGGTCGAGCGCACATACCCGAAGCCGATGCCGAAGAGCTTATTGAGCGGCGCGAGATCGAGCCACAGTTGCATCGAGTGAAGGAACAGCAGACTGCGGTCGGAGCCCGACTCGGTCTTCGCTTCGAGCTTGTCGGTCACCATCTGCTTGAAGAGCTCGGCGATGTAATCCTGCAGCAGATACCCGATCACGCACAGCACGAAAAGTCCGATCAGCGCCTTCACCGGGTTGATGCCGAGCTTGCGCACGCGGATCAGCGAATACACCGCATAGCCGATCAGCACCGTCGACGAAGTGGTCATCAGAAGCGACAGTCCGATCACCCACACCGGCCAGCGCACGCGCGACGTCGCGTTGAAGTAGACCCAGAACGGGAAGATGGACATGGCGTACATCGACGGCTCGCCTGTCAGCGCTTTCAAGCGCTGGATCGGAAAGCCTTTGATGTCGATCTGCTGGAAGGAACTGCCGTTCACCGTGCCGTCCGAACGCACGATGCCCTTGCCGAACTGATCGCCGAATGCGCGGTTCGAGATGAAGTCGCCCGGCTGTCCCGTCGCGATGAAGTACGCCACTTCGTAAATGCCGTAAATCGCGAGCAGCGTGACGGCCGCGAGAATCCACTGGTCCCAGGTCGGCTTGTAATAGTGGTACACATACGCCGCATAGAGCACGACCGCCGCCACGTAAAGCGACTGCGTAAACATGCTCTTGCGCATGATGAACGTGAGGGGATCGGTGTCGTCGACGAGCGAGATCTTGCTGAAGTCGGGATCGAAGGGCGCCATGACGTCCGCGAGCTGGGAGGTGCAGACCATCAGCAGCCAGACCGCGATCGCCGCGATCACGAAGTGCATCCAGTTCTTGCGCGCGCGCCCGCCGAACAGCAGCACGAGCGGCACGGACAGGAAGCACATCAGATAGCCGATCGTCGTGCCCTGAATCGATGGCATGACGAGAAACGACGTCACCGGCATCGCGAAGGCCCAGATTCGGTAGTAGAGGTCGGTCAGCGACGCTTTATCTTTCATCATCGAAGGGTAGGATGCGCCCGCTTCATGACGGGCTGTCGTTCGTTATCGGGAGCAAAACGCCTGCCGGATGAATCGTCGGCACGCTCACACTCTGGGCCGGAACGTCGCCAGGAGCGCGAGCAGGATCACGAGCGCGGAACGCAGCGACACGAGCGGCGCGCGCCGGATGACGACCGGTTCTTGCACGGGCGGCGGCAACTGCCGCTCGGGTCGCGCCTTTCGCACGCCATGAAAATCGCAATGCGGACACACGCTCAACGTCGCGCCCACTTGCCTGCGGCAACGCGGGCAGTGCACGAGCCGATGCCCGAATGAAAAATGTCCGCTCATATGCGTCTCTCTCATCGACCCGGTTGACGACGTGCTTACATCGAAAGTCCGTGCAGATTCCACCGTTACAACGTGAAGCGCCGCGTGACAGGCACGCGGCGCGATGCTTCATCCGCTGCGCTCGATTATGCGCCGCGGTTAGGTCATCGACTTGAACGTGCTCGTATATGCCGCCGCGTAACCATAACTGCGGCGATTGCTCGGGCGTCGCGGAATCGCGTTGAAGACCGAGCCGACGAGCCTGCCGCCCGAACGCTGCACCTTCTTCACGGTTTCCTCGATCTCTTCCTCGCTCTGGATGCCGGAGCGCAGCACGAGCACGGTCGAACCCGCATCGCTCGCCACGATCGCCGCGTCGGTAACGACGAGGAACGGCGGCGTATCGACGATCACGAGGTCGAACTGATCGCTCATGCGCGCGAGCATGTTGCGGAAGCCCGGCATCATCAAAAGTTCGGAAGGATTCTCCGGATAGCCGCCGCACGACATGAACGACAGTCCCGGCACGCCGACATAACGGATCGCATCGCCGAGCGCGAGTTCGCCCTTCAGCACTTCCGAGAGACCGCCCGGATTCGACTGCTTGAAGAACGATGCGATGTGGCCGCGCCGCATGTCGCCGTCGATCAGCAGCACGCGCAGGCCGATTTCCGCGAGCAGCACCGAAAGATTCGCCGCGACGAAGCTCTTGCCCGCGGACGGAATCGGGCCCGTCAGCATCACGATATTGTTCGGCGCATTGGCGAGATCGCGATACAGCTCGGTACGCACCGCACGCAGCGCCTCGACGGCCGGATCGTGCGGGAAGCGCGTCGCGAGCACGCGGGCGTCGCGGTCCGTGTCGGCGACGTGCGGCATCGCGAACGCGTCGTGCTCTGGCAGATGAATATGCGGCAACGCCTTCGGCGCGCCGCCGTCCTGCGCGCCGGAGTAGGTGAGCGGCGCGTGCTCCACGGGCGATACGGCAATCTCGTGATCGAGCATCGCCTGCTGACGGCTATACAGCACTTCGCCCAGTACCGGCACCGAAAGACGGCGCTCGACGAACATCGGATCGGTCACACCGATCATCGCGTGGCGGCGCAGGAAGATGAAGAACGTGCCGATGAAAAAGCCGAGACCCGTGCCCGCGGCGATCACGAGCGCCTTGTTCGGTTTCACCGGACGATACGGACGCAGCGCGTTATCGACGATATGCGCGCCGCCGCTCGTGCTTGCGCGGCGCACGGACAGCTCTTGCGCCTTGTTCACCATCCCCATGTAGATGGTTTCGGCCACGCGCGCATCGCGCGTGAGCGTCGCGTTCTGGCGCTCGGACGAGGGCATGCTGTCGAAGCGCTGCTGAATCTGCTTGTTCGATGCTTCGAGCTCCGCGATCTGCTGATCGAGATTGACGACTTGCGGGCTGGTGGGCTGGAAACGCTGCAAGAGTTGCGTGCGTTGCAGCTTGAGCGTCGCGAGTTGCTGCATCGACGTGATGCTGCCTTGCAGATAGGCCTGCGCTTCGTTGAGCGGCGTCACCGATTGCGACTTCGAACGGAACGCGCTCAAGTTGCTTTCCGCGCGACGCAGATCGCTTTCGAGGCGCGGCAATTCTCCGCGAATGAATTCGAGCGTCTTCGTGTCGTTGGCCTGACGCGCGTGCACGGCTGCCGTCAGATACGCCTGGCCGAGCGCGTTCGCGACATCGGCGGTCAGCGCGGGATCGTCGGCGTTGAACGTGATCTGCACGACGCCCGTGTCTTTCGCGGACTCGGCGACCTTCATCGTCTTCTTCATCATCGCGATCGCGTCGAGCGTGTTGAGGCGCGTCACGTCGAAGTGCACGCCCGGATGACCGAGCGCGCTATTGACGAGAATGGACACGCCGTTCGCCGATGCCGGACGACCGATCGTGCCACGCACGAGCACCGCGCCGTCGGGGTCGCGGAGTTCGTACTGGTTGTTGTCGAGCAGAACGAAGTCGAGCTTCTGGTCTTCGAGCGAAGGCGGCACATCGAGGCGGCCGATCTGCAGCGACTCGCCGCCCCATCCGTACGAATCCATGCCGAACCATGCCGGGGAGAGATGTCCCTTCTTCGCGAACAACGAAGCGATCTGACCGAGCACCGGGAACGTGTCCGGCTTGACCTTGATGTCGAAGTGGAACTGCTTCACGACCGGTTCGAGCACGGAGCGGCTCTGCATCACGGAGATTTCCGCGGGTGCGAGCTGCGTGGCCGTGGGTTGAGCCTGCTGCATCTGCGCCTGGTTTTGCGGCGCGATGCCGAGCGCGTTCGGATCAGGTGGATCGACCCGCACCACGACATCCGACGAATAGATGGGCGTGGCAAGAAACGCATAGGCGGTCGCGAGCGCGGCCGTGATCCCGATGAACAGGAACAGCATGCCAAGGTGATCGCGCAGGAGCCTGAGCATGTCGCCCGCGGTGAATTCGCCGTCGTCCTTGCCAGGGCGCGAGGATCCGGAGTTGACATAGAGGGTGTTCAATGGCGCGTCCTCAGTTCGATAAGTCGATAAGTTGAGCGTTGTTTCCCGGGCCGAGAAAAAACAGAAAGCCCGCGCGACATGTCCGCGGTACGTCTTACGTGTTATTTGATCCGGCGCAGGGCCGTCGGAACTTCCAGACAGACTAAAGACGCGAAAGGCTCTTAAAAGCGGGCGAAGCGCGCGATGCTTCGAGTTCGCGTGACGAAGCGCGTCGGCTCGTCGGAGTGCGATATTCCTTGGAAGCACACTCCGTGCCTCGGAACCGCGTCTCGGGATTCGGCGGATGAAACTCGCGAAGCCCTACGAATCGCTTGCTGTAAAACGATACGTTGAGTCCGGAAAAAACGGTGCTGAATCTATCTTCCGGACACAAACTGCATGCGTCTGTTATGTAGCGAACGTTGCGGGCGTCATAAGGGTGGGGTCCCCCGTTGCGCAAGCCCATTTTCACGCGATAATCGCAAGTTCCGCCCATACTTCATTCGTAACACGAATAGATTGCGGTTTCATGGCATCGGATTGGCCTTGATGAAGTCGCGCACCGTATTGAAGCGCGATTTGCGCGTTTTACCGTCATCGTGGATCACGCCGTAGTTGCCATCGCCGCCAAAGCGCTGATCGTCGTATAGCTCGTACAACGTCACGTTCTGGATGTTGTAGGTCTTCGCGAGCGACACGAATCCCTTCAATGCTTCCTTGCCGATGAGATAGCCCCCCGGGTCCGCGTGCGTGGGCCGCACGCCGTACTCGGTGATCCAGATCGGCTTGCCGTAACTGTCGCGCAGGCGTTCGAGCACGTTGACCTTCTTGTCGCCCGCCGCCGTGATCGAACCCATGTTCGAATACCAATGCCATGCAGTGATATCCCACTGCGGAATCGGATGGCCGCGCGAGCCGTCGGGCTGCGTGCCCGCATACAGCATGTCCGTGAAGCCGTAATGCAGCCAGCTGAACGATGTCAGCAGGATCTTCGCGTCGGGATTCGTCTCACGTATGCCTTTGATCAGACCGAGGATCGAGCCGCGCGCCTTCATGAACATCGCGTTGTCGTAGTCCTGCGGATGCTCGCCGCTGCGATCCGAGCCGAGTATCGACCAGTTGTCGTATTCGTTGCCGACCTGGTAGTACGTTACGAGTCCCTTCAGCACGCTTCCCGCCGTCTTGCCGAGCGCATAGCCGCGCTCGAAAGTTTCCTGCTCGTTCGCGCGCTTTTCCGGCTCGAAGGGCGTGACGAGCGCGAGTACGCCGATGCATTGCTTCGCCGCCGCGCGCGCGAAATCCGCCACCATATGCGCGCTTCGTTCACTCGATACATCCTGCGCATACATCGTGACGCCGAGATCGCGAAGCTGTGAAATCTGCAAGTCGTAATCGCTCGTGCCGTAGGCGCCGTGATGTTCCAGATGTCCCGCGATGCCGTAGAACACACCCGTCGATCCGTTTCCGCACGCGATCCTGGGCGTCGCGCTGCTCGCGGCGTCCGCCTTGTGGGTTGCCGAGTGCTTGCTGGAATAGGCGTCGGACGTGCCGCTGCGCGCATAGATCAGAACGGATGCGCAGCACAGCGCACCGAAGAGCGAGACGGCAGCCACCAGAGTTCGCATCGACATTCGGCCCTCATGTAAGCGCGCGCCGTGCTTCGGCGGGCGCGTGGGAATGATGTGACGTCGTTGCCATCATGGCTTGTCGATGAACTGCATCAGCAAGCGGGCGCTTTCCGTCCACCGGAAGCGCTCGGCATGCGCGAGGCCGCGACGTCTAAGGTCTTCGCTCAGTTCAGGCGAATCCAGCAGCTCGCGCAACTTGTTCGAAATGTCTTCGACCGAGTACGGGTCGCAATAGATCGATGCATCGCCGCACGTTTCCGGCAATGCGGCCGCGCGCCCGACGAGTGTCGGGCAACCGTTGCGCATGGCTTCGAGCGGCGGAATGCCAAAGCCTTCGTAGATTGAAGGATAGAGGAAGCACGCCGCATTCTGGTAGAGCGCCCGCAGTTTTTCGTCGCTGACATAGCCCGCCTGCTTGATGTTCGGCGCGCTCGACAGATCGTGCGCCTTGCCGAAGATCGCGGCGTTCTTCATGCCGACGATCACGAGATCGATCGACGGATCGCTCAGACGCATGAACGCCTCGACGAGGCGCTTGAAGTTCTTCGTCGGATTCATGCTGCTCACGGCGAGCACGTAACGCCGCTTCGTGAGCTTGAGCTCGTCGATCACCGAAAGATCGGGCGTGATCTGATCGAGGTGATCGGCCGCGAGCGGCACCACGCCGATACGCTCCGCCGGCACGCCGACATGATGCGCGAGCCGGTCGCGCGAGAACTTCGAATTCGTCAGCACGCAGCTCGACGTGCGCGCGAGAATCCAGAACATCACGTGATACCAGGTGCGAAACTTCCACGAAAAATGCGCGGGCGTATCGAACACCGCGGCATCGTGCATGTAGATGATCTGGTTCGGGCGGAAGATGGAACCCGAGTTCGAAAGATTCACGATACGCGAGCGCCCCGCGAAGAGCGGCAGGACGATCTGCTCCCAGAAGACGCCCTTGCCGAAGCCGAGCTTGACGGTCTGAACGCCTTGCACGGGATCGAGTCCGTCCTGCGGCGGCACCGCGAGCGTCACATGCGAGCCTTGCGGCAACTTTCCTAGCGCGGCGACGAGTTCGCGCGCGACGCGTTGCACACCGGTGGTCTTCTGGCTCGTGAAGCGGCCGTTATAGACGAGCTTGTTCGTGGCGATTGTCGTATCCATGTGCAGGGCGTCAGAACTGTGAATCGGAGCTGGTTTCATACGATGCAACCTCGTTCGCGCCGAGCGGCTCGCGCGTGGGCTTGTCGGAGCCGAACTCGTACATCGAAAGCCATTGACGGAAGATCGCGTCCATCGAGAAGCGCTTGCTTGCGGATGCTCTCGCTGCGGCCCCCATGCGTGCGCGCAACGACGGGTCATCGCGCAACATCGCGATGTACTTCGCCATATCCTCCATGTTCGATGCAACGAAGCCGGTCACGCCGTGCTGCACGACATCGCGATTGCCGACCACATCGGTGACGACGGCGGGAATGCCCGCGACCTGCGCCTCGATGAGTGCGATAGGCATGCCTTCCCACCGCGACGTCTGCACATAGATATCGAGCCCAGCCGTGAGTTCGAGCGCCCGATCGCGCGTGACCCAGCCGCTGCACGCGACGGCATCCTTGGGCGTGTCGGCGGGCAATTCGGTTTCGTTGCCGCCGATCCACAGGAAGCGCACCGAAGGGTTGGACAACTCGCTCGCGAGCTTCACGAACGCTTCATGGTTCTTTTGAAACATCGCACGGCCGCTCATACCGATGACGATGCCGCCCGCGTTCGTGTCGACGCGCGGCGGAATCTCCGGAACGTTCACGCCGTTTTCGATCATGCGGGCACGTCGCGCATGCATCCTCGTTTCGATCTCCGAGAGCTCGCTTTTCGAACACGCGACGATGGTGCCGCCGAGCTTCGCGGCGATGCGCTCGAAGCTCAGATAAGCAAACTGCTTCGCGGGCGACACGTCGCGGCGCAGGAACGCGAGACCGTGCGGCGAATAGAACACGCGTGCGCGCGGCGCGGCGATGCGTGCAGCCGCGCGTCCGAGAACGCCCGCCTTAGACGAATGGAGATGGATCACCGATGGATCGCACTCCTTCAACTTGCGGACGAGGCTCCAGAGACTCGTCAGGTCATTCTTCACGCTCACTTCGCGGAACATGCTGACGTAGGTTAGCTTTACTGCCGGATGGAAGAGCTTGGCGAAATTATTGGGTGTTTCTTGCCGGATCGAATGAAGGATCGTTACGCCGACGCCAGCGGCCGCCGCGCGATTGGAAAGCTGCGTCAGCATGGACAGTACACCGCCGCCGAAGGCTTCGGTGATATGGACGATCTCTTTCATATTCAACTCTTCGAATGGCGTTGCGCCGAGCGCCCGCGGCGATACGCAATGAGAAGGAATGGTCTAGTCGTTATGGAAAATGACGTGACACGTTCACGCAGGGCGAACGCATCCGAAGCGGCGGTTTATGGCCACTTCGAGGAACGCGTCAAAAAGCCGGGATATGCGTGGCGAGTACTAATCGCACGATTTGAATACGCGTCCGAAAAGCACACACGAGATCCGGCATAGCATTACTCGTTCCTTGCGCACGGGGATGCCAAGAGCCCCGTCAAGCCTGATGACAAGCCTGGATTTACCTGCCGCAAGCTCCCGGACCAATCAGCTTTGGTCGGATGGGCGCCCCGATGTCGGTCTTTTTGGAAACATCGTGAAGTCAGCGAAATCGTGCTGACAAATACGGAAAATAAAGCTTATTTGGCGGCCGCAGCATTCTGCTGAGCTATCGCCGTCTCGCAAATCTGCAGAAGGATCTGCAGATCCTTGAGCGGTACCGCGACCGACTGCATGCGCAGGCTCTCGGCCTGATCGGCCAGCCTTTGTACATGCTCGACCGACATTTCTTCTGTTTCCATTCTGCAGGCTCTCTTAATTAAATGCTGCTCATACCATTAAGATAACGACTCGACCTGCATAGGTCGGTTCGTTGACTCACATACTTAAATGCAACTTTGGAGTAGAGCGCAAGTCGAAAGCATCCGCTGCGCTCTTCGGGTGCAAAACAAAGCTTTGTTAAAGCGCGTGATTCGATAAATGCGTTACCAATTAGAATCACTTGTTACTGTTTTTAACACGCCAGTTTCACATTTATGGAAAAGCGAATATGCAGCCTGGGAAAGCTTATTAGCTACGACGTATTTCCCGATAGGGTTCACGTCGTTTCAGACCCGGCACTTCCTCCTGCGATCGGGCGCTGACGCTTGAGCAACGGCACGCCTTGCAGATGCAGCGTGAAGGCCATGGCCGCAGCAACCAGCGTCTCGACGATCAGCACCGTAGCCGCCGCGCCTTGCTCGCCGAAGAGCTTCGCCAGCACGGCAAGCAAGCTGAAATTCAGTACCGCGGAGGCCATCAGCACGCGGCTGAACTGTGCCTTCATGCCGAGCGGCAGCATCGTCTGAACACCGAACAGATCCGTCAGGCCGACCATCAACGGCACGAATGCCATCCAGCGCAACACCTCTACGGTAGGCAAGAACTTCGGCCCATACAAGAGTTTTACTGCAAGCGGCGCGCCGAAGAAGATGCACACCGAGATCAGCGACACGATCAGGCCTTGCACGACGAACATCTTGCGCAGGAATGCAAACGCATCATCCTTTGCGTGATGCATGAGAAAGCTCACGCGCGGATAGGCCGCGGTCTTGAGCGGCTGAAGCATGTTCAACGCGGCACGGATCAGCTTGTCGGCCGCGGCGAAATAACCTGCTGCAACATTACCCGAAATAAATGTCAGGAGCACGATGTTGCTCGATGCATAGATGTCGACGATCGACGTCGCCATGAATACGCTCCATCCGTCCTTCAGACGAACGACGATGGTACGGAGCGACACGCGCACGAAGTCGAGCTCGCGCCGCAGATAAAGGTACGTGCAAATCGCGATGCCCGACAGCAGCGGCACCAGAGCATTGACGGCCATCGCTTTATGGACATCGTCATGCTCGCGCACGAAGAGATACATCGCAGGAATGCTGAGGGCACGTCCGATGAATACGAACAGGCTCAACATGCCGAGATCTTCGATGCCCTGAAAGTACCACGTCGGAATTAACATTGCACCGACTGCCTGACCATAGCCGATGAGAAGCAACTCGCGGTTCTCTTGCAGATAAGGTACGACCGACGTCAGCGCGATGACAACGAAGAAGCCAGCTAATGCAAGCGCGGCCTGCGTGACGATGGTTTCCCAGAACAGCTTCGAGCGCATTTCGCGGCTCTGACGATTGATCGAGATCTTCGGCGTCGCGGTCAGCGAAAAGCTGTAATTGGTGATTGAGATGAAGTATGCGGTGAAGGCGAGGCCGAACGAAAGGCGTCCGTATTCGCTGGGGCCGAGGACGCGTGCGAGCCATGGCAGCGTCAGCAACGGTGCGAGGTATGTGGATACCTGCAGCGTCATCAATATCGTGAAGTTCTTTCGAAATGAAGCCATTGAACGGTTTTTCCCCGGCTTTAGCGCAGCTTGATTTTATGACTATGACGCAGGGCTACGAACCCTGCATGCTCGCCCGTTACGGGCGGGCCATTGCGTGACAACGCATGAAGCGATTAGTTTCGCTCGTACGTATTGCCGTCAATGCGGCGCGGGCCAAAGAGGTCTGCGCACTTGTGCCTTGGCCTGGCATCAAGCGCGCTGAAGTTGAACGAAATGCGCCGGTTCCGGACCGTCGTACACTTCCGGAGAGTGCGCTGTCTGTGCGACAGAAGCTATTTAACAAGGAAAACCCGTATTTGTCAGTGGGTTTGCACACGTAACACGATGATCGGATGCGATCGTTCGATTGAAATTTTCGCGAAGTGCTGGTAGGCGAAAGGCGCGTGAACCACGAGGCCTTCCCTTCCGACACATGACGTGTCGCAATAGTTCGCCGATAGCATCTTGTGCGAGCGTCGAATGAAAACGCATGCGCATGATGCCGAATCGGTCGTGCACGCGAATTGCTGCGAGCGGCGCAGCGGAGCGCGTTGCGCACCGCTGCCGCAGGCGTGGTAGGCGCTCACATATAATGACTTGCAAGGTTTCTCGCGCGTCCTCGTTCGTCAGGCCAATACGCGCACTGCTACTACGCATCCAGCTTCCGCGACATCAACCGCAACACCGATACACCAAGGATCCACAACCGTGACAACGTCTTTTTCCAGTACGGTCGAACCCGAAGGCGACAAGTCCTTCGATGCGGCCGTCGCAGGAAACGACGGCGTGCTGGTGCTCGACGCCGCCCAGCGATGCCTCTCCGCCGACTCCGTTCTCGCTCATCTCTTCGATCTTGATCCCGCCGCGCTGAACGGCCGCGCACTCGCCGAGACGCCGTTGCCGCGTCCGCTCACTGCGGTGCTCGCCGAGGCTGCCGATGCCGCGCTCGCAGGCAACGGCACGCGTCGCGCGCATGTGAGCTTCGGCGAAGACGACGCGCCGCGCGCCTTCTCGATCATCGCGCTGCCGGGCCCGGATTGCGTGACGCTGATCGTATCGCCGGCGAACGCGCCGGACGGCGAGCCCAGCGCAAAGGATCGCATCGCGCATCTGCGAGCCGAGGCTGCGCTTTTCATGCGCGATCATGTGCTGTCGGTCGTATCGCACGATTTGCGCGGCCCGCTCAACGCAATTCATAGCTGGGGTTATGTGCTGGAGCGCAAGGTCGACGCCAACGATGCCGCCGCGCAGCGCGCGCTCGCGGGCATTCGCTCGGGCGTCGAGCAACAGGTGAAGCTCATCGAGCAATCGGTCGATACGACGCGCGCCGAGACCAAGGAGCTACAGGTCGCGCTCGCGCCGGTCGCGTTGCGACCACTTCTGGAAAAGAGCGCGGCGCTCGCGCGTGCCGGCGTCGCGCGCGCGCGTGACGTGACGATCGACATCGATTCGCCGCTCGCCGAAGAACAAGTCGAAGGCGATGCCGAACGTCTGTTGCAGACGCTCTGGCTCATGCTCGCGTTCGCCGCCGAAGCGAGTCCCGCGGGCGCGACGGTGCGTGTGTCGAGCAACGTCGAGGGCAGCATGTGGCGCACGGACGTGCAATTCACGGCATCGGCACAGGCGCTCGGCGATACGGCCTCGCCGCACGTGCTCGAAGCGTTCGCGCGGCGTCAGGCGCTCGAGCCGCGCGAAGGCGGACGCATCGCATGGGGCCTCGCATTGTGCAAGCGCGTGTCGGAGGCGCATGGCGGCGCGTTCGAGCACAGCGATATCGCCGACAACGCCGAAGTGACGTTATCGGTGCGCGTGCCGGTCGCGGGCATGTAATTGACTTTCGATCAGCTGTCACCCATATACTGACGCTTTCCACTTTCGAAGAGAGTTGCTTTGGCTCAGGTTGTCGCGCTGATCGGCGCATTGTTGCTCGTCGCGTTGAATGGTTTCTTCGTCGCGGCGGAGTTCGGGCTCGTCAAGCTGCGGGCCACGCGCGTCAAGGCGTTGGCACGCACCAATGGCTTGCCTGGCCGACTGCTCGCAAAGGTGCACGGGCAGCTCGACGCTTATCTTTCCGCATGTCAGCTCGGCATCACGCTGGCATCGCTCGGACTCGGCTGGATCGGTGAGCCCGCGTTCGCGGCGCTGCTTCATCCGCTCTTTGCACTGCTCGGCGTCGAGTCGGAGAAGCTGATCGACTCGATCTCGCTCTTCTTCGCGTTCTCCGTCATTTCGTTCCTGCATATCGTCGTTGGCGAACTGGCGCCGAAGTCGTGGGCCATCCGTCGCGCGGAACAGGTGGGCCTGTGGCTTGCCACGCCGCTATATGGCTTTTACTGGCTGATGTATCCGTTCATCTGGGTGCTGAATACGAGCGCGAACTTCGTGCTGCGTCTTTTCGGCATTTCGGCCGAACATGGTCACGACGCGCATTACTCCACGGACGAGCTCAAGCTGATCCTGCGCGGGCGCCGTCATGGCGGCGGCTCCTCGTATAACGAGGACGAGTGGAATACGATCGCGCATTCGCTCGATTTTAGCCGCATGACGGTGTCGGATCTGATGCGTCCGGCGCACGAGCTGGTCGGCTTGCGCAATGATCTGCCGATGCGCGACAACCTCGCCGTGATCGCGCGGCATCGTTTCTCGCGCTATCCGCTTTTCGCCGATGCGTCGGGCGAGCGCGTGATCGGCATGATCCATCTGAAGGACCTTCTGCTTTCAGGCGATGGCGGCGCGCGTGGCATCTACTTCAACTTTTCGAAGGATGCGGTCGGGAAGATCGACAAGCTTTCGCGTCATGTGCGGCCGGTGCAGTACGTTGCGCCGAATCTGTCGGCGCTCGAGCTGTTTCGGCGCTTTCGCAAGGGCGCGCCGCATCTGGCGATCGTTGGGCGCAAGGGCGCGAAGCCTATCGGTTTCATCACGCTCGATAACCTGCTTGGCGCGCTCGTGGGGCAGATTCACGACGAGTTTCGTCAGGGCGATGCCGATTGGTCGCGCATGGATGACGGCACGTTGATGGGCAAGGGCAGCTTGCCGGTTGTTTCGCTCGAGCGCGCGTTGGGGATCGATATCGATGAAGGACGCGCGGAGTCGGTTGGCGGGCTCGTTATCAATGCTTTGGGCGATTTGCCCAGTGAAGGGCAGCGGGTGGAGTTCGATCGGTTCGATATCGTCGTGAAGAAGATGAAGGGGCCGAGGATTGTGCTGGTTCGGGTGTATCCGCGGGAGGAGGCGCTTGAGGAAGCGGAATGACCTTTTTGGGTTTTTCTTCGCTTTCGCTAGTGATTTCGCCGGATCCCGTTTTCGTGTCGGTCTATTAGCACTGCCCCTGTGCGGGGCGGCAGTCACTTTCTTTGCTGCTGCAAAGAAAGCAACTGTATTGAGCGTCAAGGGTTGAGTTGGTAAGGATCATGGTTTTGGGGGATTCCAAGTTGTGCCGTCGCGCATCA
>NZ_JALQDZ010000033.1:0-153971 GCF_023630985.1 Caballeronia sp. ATUFL_F1_KS39
GCTACCGCTTCGAGCGAACGGGAGAGATCAGCTTCCGGACGCCAGATTCAATATACAAGTAACCAAAGAAAGCAGCTCCCGATACGCCCGCGGTCACACGCAATTTGGGTAGTCCTCTCGTCCATCGTGGGCTGCCTAAAGAGTGCCCTCAAACACCTAATCGGGCTTGGCTCGCGCACGGTCTGTCACATCGCACCACACAACAAGGTGGTTCAGCACCAAATAGCTCCGGCCCGCTTCGCGGCCGATGGGTCAATCGGGGATGCATGTGCTTCTCTACTAACGTCTCCATCTCACCGCAAGTGCCGCACGTTGGTTTCCCTTGCATACCTGGCGGCAGCGCGTAGCGCTGTGCCGAAGCCATTTCGTGCTGAACCAGTGTCCTCAGCGTTTTCGGGCGGCGGACCGCGCGCGATCCAAGCCCCGTTATTGTGATGAGGGCACTCTTTAGGCGAGTGCCACCGTGGACGAGAGGACTACCCAAATTGCGTGTGACCGCGGGCTTAACGAGCTGCTTTCTTTGCTTACTTTCTTTGCAGCAGCAAAGAAAGTGAGTGCCGCCCCGCACAGGGGCAGTGCTAATAGACCGACGCGAAACCGGGATCCGGCGAAAAGCGAAGGCAAGAGCGAAAGCAAAAGAAAAAGCGAAAGCAACAAGCGAAAGCGAAAAGCAAAAACCAAAAACCAAAAACCTAAGCCTTAGGCACCCCTTCCTCAACAAGCAAAGCCACCGGCATAACCCCAAGCGCATCGCGCAAAAACAACCTCGCCCCATCGGCTTTAGGCGCATTAGGACTGAGCCAGTCAAACAAAGCCCTTGAATGCAGCGCTTCTGGCAACACGATGGCGGTATCGCCCCAACGCTCGGCCTCGACAAGCGGCACGTCGCGCCCGACGTCCAGCAGCGGCGCTGCAAGCCGCGTCGCAACAACGACAGCAAACGCGCTCCCCGCATGCCGCGCATACGCAATCACGCGCCCCGCATGCTCGCCCTCGACCTCGAGCGGCAAATACTCGCCCTGCGCAAACAACGACTCGCAATGCTTGCGCAATGCCAAAGCTCGCCGCACGATTGCAAGCTTGACGCGCCCATCGCGCCAGTTCGCCAATTGCTCCGAAGGCGGCCCTTGCTCTTCGATCTCGAGAAGCCACTTGCGACGCAACTCATAATCGACAGGCCGACGATTGTCCGGATCGACAAGACTGAAATCCCACAACTCCGTGCCCTGATAAAGGTCCGGCACGCCCGGCGACGTGAGCCGCAAAAGTGTTTGCTGAAAGCTGTTGATCGCGCCGAGCGGTCCGAGCCGCGTGATGAACGCCGATAACTCACGCAGAAAGCCATCGCGGCGCTGCGGCGCGACGATATCGAACAGAAAGTCCCTGCACGCGTTCTCATACGCTTCGTCGGGTGCAAACCAGCTCGTGCGCGTCTTCGACTCGCGCAGCGCCTTCAATTGCCATCCGGCGACACGTTCGGCGAGTTCGCGAACGCCCGCTTCGTCATCGGGCGCGAGTGTGGTCGGCCAGCATCCGACGAGCGTCTGATACAGCATCGCTTCCGCCGCCGGCCCCGGCGCCCAGTCGTCGATACCGGTGGTTTCGCCATGTCCGCCGCTCGGGCCGCGTCGCAATGGTGTGTTCAACGTCGACCATTGCCTGAGCGTCGCGGCCCATTCGTCGGGAATTTCGCTCAATGCAGCGATGCGCGCGCGCACGTCCTCGCCGCGCTTGTGATCGTGCGTCGCCGTGCAAAGCATCGCGTGCGGAAACGCATCGAGGCGTTCGCGATTGCCCGCGTGAAACGCATCGACGGACAACGCGAACTCGCCCGGATCGGCGCCCACTTCGTTGCGCGAAATCAGCCGTCCGTAGCGATAACACGCCGTATCCTCGACCGCCTTCGCCGCCACGGGCGATGTCAGCTGCGAGAACAGCGTCTGCGCCGCGCGACGCTGCGAGCCGCTCGACGACGGGGGATTCGGCCCCGCCTGCGCCTGATTGCGATCGCGCTCACGTTCGCGATTGCGCTCCGCCGCGCGATCCCGGCCGCGTTCGGGACGGTCGTTGCGTTCGCCACGCTCGGGCTGCGGCAGTTCATCGGGCAGCTTGCCGCCGAGCCATTGCGCGACCTGATCCAGCACCACATGGTCCGCACGCGCGAGCACCGCGCGCGCGGCTTCGAGCGCCTGCGCGAAAAAGTGCTCGTCATCGGGGCTGCGCACGCCGCCCACGGGATAGATGCGATACACCGGAAACTGCACGACGAGTTCCGCGACCGCGCGCCGTATCGACGTGAATGTGAAATCGCGCGTGGTCTGCGCATCGCGTGCAATGCGATGCAGCGCGCGCGTCACGCGATCCAGTTCCGCCGCAAGATTCTCCGCGAGTATCTTGCGGCGCGCGGCGAGCGCTTCGTCGGCGAAGCATGCGCTTTTGCCCGTGATCTCGGCCCAAAGCGCGGCAAGCGGCTCCGCGCCCGCCGGATCGTGCAGCAGCGCGCCGACATCGTTCATGAAGTCGTAACCGGTCGTGCCATCGACCTGCCAGTCGCGGCGCAACGGCTCGCCGCGCGCAAGAATCTTTTCGACGACGAAATACGTGCGCCCATTGCCATGCCGCAACGCCTCGGGCCGTTCCGCCGCCAACTCTTCGAGCCGCGCGCGCAGGCGCTGGCAATACTCGCGCGGTTCGGCGAGACCATCGACGTGATCGACGCGCACACCATCGATCAGGCCTTCGGTGAAGAGCCGGAACACGAGCGCATGCGATGCCTCGAACACTTCAGGCCGCTCGACGCGCACGCCGCCGAGCGTGCTCACATCGAAGAAACGCCGCCAGTTCACTTCGTCCGCGGCGGTGCGCCACCATGCCAGCCGATAATGCTGGCGCTCCAGCAGCCGATGCAGCCGGTCGCGACCCGCCGACGTATCCGGCGAGTGCGCCGCGAGAATCGCTTCGATCGCGGCCTGGCCGCCTTCCGTCTGCGCGATGGTGATGAGCGCGGTGCGCGCATCGGCGGCGCGCGGCTGATCGGCGGGCTGCGTCGTCAGGCCGACGAAGCGTTGCGCGAGCTCGGGCGCTTCCTGGAACACGGCGGGGTAATCGACCGGACAGACTGGAAACACGTTCGAGTAATACTCGATGACGAAGCGCCCTTCATCCGCGCGATACGCGAGCTTGATCTTGCCGCCCTGCAACTCGTCGCCGTAAGACGCGCCGAGAAACGGCGCGAGCACCTTGCCGCGCAAGGCGGGATCGGGCGAATGCCAGTCGACGTCGAAGAAGCGCGCATGCGCGGCATGCCGTCCCCATTCGAGGATGTCCTGCCACCACGCGTTCTCCGAGCCGCCCACGCCCATGTGATTCGGCACGATATCGACGATCAGTCCCATCTCGTGCGCGCGCAGCTTCTCGACGAAGCGCCGCAGGCCGTCCTCGCCGCCCAGTTCGGGATTGACCGCCGTGTAGTCCACGACGTCGTAGCCGTGCGTGGAGCCGGCGGTCGCGGTCGTGATCGGCGAGACGTACGCGTGACTCACGCCGAGCAGCGCGAAGTAGTCCACGAGCGCGGCGGCATCGTCGAAAGTGAAGCCCTTGTGAAGCTGAAGCCTGAGCGTGGAACGCGGTACGGTCATGGTGATTCGGGTTTCGATTTGGGTTCGTTCGGTTGCGCGGAACGCTTGCGCGCGGCATCGACGGCGAGCAGGCGATCGGCGAAGGCATCGTCGAGAAACAGTTCGTCGACGGGCCGCGTGATGCGCCTTCTCCAGTTCGGATGCTCGTCGATGGAGCCGGGCAGATTCGGCTGCTCCACGAGCGCGAGCAAATCTTCGAGCGGATAGGTGACGAGCGGCGCGGGCGTCGCGGCGACGAAGGCGAGCGCCTCATCGACGGGCGCATTGTCGATATCGGGCGCCTCCACGTCATCCGGTGCGATGCCCGCGTCCTGAAACGCGCGCCACAGATGCGCGCGATCTTCGCCGCGTTCCTCGAGCGCGGCTTCGACGGCATCGCGGCCATCGGCGCGCGCCATCGTCTGGCCGATCTTCGAGCGCCACACGATGTCCTCGCCGCGCCACCATCCGGTGACGGTCGGCAGATCGTGCGTCGTCGTCGTCGCGGTGACGCCGCTGTCCCATTCGCGCGGCGGTTTGAAGCCCGGCCCGTCCACTTCGCGCTCGAACCACAGCACACGAATGCCAAGCAAGCCGTGCTCCTGCAAGCGCTCGGTAAAGCCGGGCGGCACGGTGCCGAGATCCTCGCCGACGACGATCGCGCGATGCCGCCACGATTCGAGCGCGATCAGCCGCAGCATGTCCTCGAGCGGATAGCGCAGATACGCGCCGTCCTTCGCGCTTTCGCCTTCGGGCACGAGCCACAGCCGGCGCAAGCCGAGTATGTGATCGATGCGGATGCCGCCCGCGCATTTGAACGCGCAACGCAGCATGTCGATGAACGCGGCGAAGCCTTGCGTACGCATCGCGCGCGGCGAGAACGTCGTGAGTCCCCACGATTGCCCGGCCTGGTTGAATAGATCCGGCGGCGCGCCGACCGACACGCCCGTGAGCATTTCATCGCGATACGACCATGCGTGGCTGCCCGCGCTGTCGCAACCGACGGCGAGATCCGCGACGAGCCCGACCGCCATGCCCGCATCGCGCGCGGCGTGTTGTGCGTGCAGGAGTCCCTTCGCGGCAAGCCATTGCGTGAAGAGATAAAAATCGACCTCGCGGCGATGCGCATCGGCGAATTCCGTCACCGCGTCGCTGCGCGGATCGCGCAACGATTCGGGCCAGTTGCGCCAGTGACCTTCGCCGTTTTGCGCGATCTGCGCGGCCTGCAGCGCTTCGAAGCGCGCATGGTCTTCGAGCGGACGTCCGCCTTCCTCGACGAATGCGGCGAAGTCTTTCGCGAAGGGCGAATCGCGATCTTCGGAAAACGCGTCGAAGAGGGCGCGCAGAATCGCGAGGCGCGCTTTCGATGCGCGCGGCCAGTCGATCAGCGTCAGTCCTTCGAGTTCGGCGAGTTCCTTCGCGACGCCCGCTTTGTCGATCGCGGCGCGCGCGGCAGGCGCACCGAGCACCGCGGCAGGATCGACGTGCGCGATGTTGAGAAAGAGCCGCGACGACGGCGAATACGGGCTGAACTTGTTCGGCTCGGCGCTGAACATCGCGTGCATCGGGCTGATCGCGACGGCATGTCCGCCGCGCTTCGCAGTTTGCGTCGCGAGCGATGCGAGCGCGGTGAAATCGCCGATGCCGCCGTCGCCGTCACGCCGCAAGCCATACACTTGCGCCGCGACGCCCCACAGCGGCGGCGCCTTCGCCGCATCTTCGTGCAGCGTGCGCCACGCATCGTCGATGGTGTAGCAGCGCGCGGGCGCGACCGCGAGCGTCGTGCGATGGTCGTTGATGACGAGCGTGTGATAGCCCGGCTCCGCGATCGGCGAGAGCAGCGCGGTCTCGCCCTTCGGCGACGTGAAGCGCCCGTCGATCACTTCGCCGCTTTCCAGTTCGATGCGATAGCGCGCGCCCTGTTTCGCCGCCGACACCGGCAGCGCGATGCCGCGATCCACTTCGGCGGTGATGAGCGGCGGCAGCTTGCGGCCGCTCATTTCGGCATCGACGGCGTTCATGCTCTGCTTGATCTGCGTGGCGTTGCCACACGGCAGGCCGAGCTTCTCGAGCAGGATGCGCAGCGTCGTTTCAGGCACGCGCTGCGTGTTCTTGTGCGCGTCCTGCCATTCGATCTCGAAGCCCGCGCGCTCCGCGAGCGCCTCGATGCTGCTCACGGAACGCGTGGCGCCCGTCTGGGTCGTTTTCGTCGCGGCGGCGTTCACGAGACTTTTCCTTCCGCGGATGCCGGTTCGAAGCGGCGCGCGTCGTGCGCAATCGCATATTCGTTCACTTCGCCGGTGATCCACGCGAGGAACGTGCGAGCGCCGAGTTCGCCGTTACGCACGCGATCCTGCGCGCGCGCCGGCGTCTCAAAGATGATCTTGCCCGGCGGCTGCTTGTCGAGCGCGACAGCCGCGTCGCCGAGATTGAGCGCGATGTAGAGCGTTTCGCCGTCGCCGAGCTTCCAGCGCGCGACGAGCGCCTTGTCGCCGAGCACGTCCGCGCCGAGCGCTTTGGCGCCCTTCAGACGCGGCGTGATGAGCTTCGCGCGCACCGTCAACGCCGATCGATAGAAGTGCAGCCATTCGAGCCGGTCTTCTTCGTCCTGCTTGTCGCTGATCTTCGGCGAGGACATGTCGAACGTTTTCTCGTCGTTCGGATCGGGAATCTGCGCGCGGCGCTTTTCGTCGGTGAATGCGGAGAACTTCGCGAATTCCTTGCGACGGCCTTCGCGCACCGCATCGGCGAGTTGATCGTGATAGTCGGTGAAGAAGAGGAACGGCTGCCTCGATCCGTATTGCTCTTCCATGAAAAGCAGCGGAATCTGCGGCGAAAGCAGCAGAAGACCGGTTGCGGCGAAGAGCGATTCGTCGTCGGTCAATGCGCGCAGGCGATCGCCCATCGCGCGATTGCCGATCTGATCGTGGTTCTGCAGGAACGCGACGAAGCGCGTGGGCGGCAGATGCGCGCTCGGTTCGCCGCGCGGCTTGCCGTCATGAATCGGCGACGGATCGCCCTGATACGCGAAGCCTTCGCTGAGAATGCGCGCGAGCTTTTCGATCGGCTTGTCGGAATACGCGCCGTAGTAGCTCTCGTCCTCGCCGGTCAGCAGAACGTGCAGCGTGTTGTGCGCGTCGTCGTTCCATTGCGCGTCGAAATGCGCTTCCAGCAGATTCGCCGTGTTGTGCTCGTTCTCGAGCACGAGATGCACATGACGCCCCGCCTCGACGGAACTGCGGATGCGATGCGCCAGTTCGCGCAGCCATTCGTCATCGTTGATCGCGTGCACCGCGTCGAGGCGCAGGCCATCGAAACGATATTCGTTGAGCCAGTACAGGGCATTGTCGAAGAAAAAGTCGCGCACTTGCGGGCGCTCGAAGTCGATCGCCGGGCCCCACGGCGTGTTCACGCCTTCGCGGAAGAAGGTTTTCGCATACGCGTGCAGATAATTGCCGTCCGGTCCGAAGTGGTTGTAGACGACATCGAGAAAGACCATCAGGCCGAGACCGTGCGCGGTGTCGACGAGCCTCTTCAGATCTTCGGGACGGCCATACGCCGAGTCAGGCGCGTAGGGCAACACGCCGTCGTAGCCCCAGTTGCGCGTGCCGGAGAAATCGTTGAGCGGCATCAGCTCGATGGCCGTCACGCCGAGTTGCGCGAGTTCGGGCAGGCGCGCGGTGACGCCCGCGAAACCGCCCATCGCCCCGACGTGCAGTTCGTAAAGCACGGTTTCTTCCCACGGCCGGCCGTGCCAGTTCGTGTGCGTCCATCGATACGCGCGCGGGTCGATGACTTCGCTCGGTCCATGCACGTCCTGCGGCTGATAGCGCGAGGCGGGATCGGGCACGGCGAGGTCCTCGTCGAGCCGATAGCGATACAGCGTGCCCGCGCCGCCATCGGCTTCGGCTTCGAACCAACCGTCGCCGGTCGGCTGCATGTCGACGCGTTCGGGCGTGCCGCCCGCGCGCAGGATTTCCACTTGCACGGCATCGCGCGATGGCGCCCAGAAACGAAAGCGCGTGCGCGGATTGTCGCGTGCGGCGCCCGTCAGATGAGCGCCGAAAGGAAGGCAATACGCATATTGATGCTTGTGCGGATCGATCGGACGTTCGGACATGATTTCCTGCCTCTAATGCTGCGGTGGACTGCGTATGGGTTGTGCGTCAGTGAGGCGAATCGATCTCGGAATCGCGATGCGAGGGCATCGTGCCCGGATCGGGCGGCAATGCCGTCAGAAGACGCGGCCCCTGATGCGCGCCCGCCATCCAGACCGCTTGCCAGTCGGCATCGCCGGTCGGCTCGGCCAGCATCACCACGACGCTGTGCGCGGCCACTTCCAACTCGCTGCCGACGAGAGGCCGCGTCACCGAATCGGGCTCCGCGCTATCCAAGAGCACGTTCCATTCCAAGTGCGGCGCGGGCGGTGTGAACACGAGCGTTTGCGACGATGCATTGAACATGAGCAGCAGCACGTCGATTTCACCGTCGACGCCCGGGCCCGCGCGCCGCAGCGTGAGCGCGCGGCCTTCCGGGTCCTGCCATGCTTCGATCGCGAGCGCGTTGCCGCGTTCATCGAACCAACTGACATCGTAGAGTCCCGGCAGCACTTCGCGGTCGCCGTAAAGGAAGCGCGTTTCGCGCAACACCGGGTAGTTTTTGCGCAGTGCAATAACTTTCGCGACGAACTCCGCCATCTCGACGCCGGCGGGGCTTTGCGCCGCGTCCCAGTCGATCCACGAAATCTCGTTGTCCTGGCAATAGGCATTGTTGTTGCCCTGCTGCGTGCGGCCGAATTCGTCGCCGCTGAGAAGCATCGGCGTGCCGAGCGAGAGCAGCGTCGTCGCGATCATCGAGCGGGCGAGACGCGCGCGCACTTCGAGAATCGCGGGATCGTCGGTCGGACCTTCGATGCCCCAGTTCGCGCTGCAATTCTCGTTGTGGCCGTCGTTGTTGCCTTCCTGATTCGCTTCGTTGTGCTTGTGCGAATACGCGGTGACGTCCGCAAGCGTGAAGCCGTCGTGCGACGCGACGAAGTTCACCGACGCCCATGGTTTCCTGAAGCGCCGGTTGAAAAGTTCCGCCGAGCCGGTGAGACGCGCGGCGAGATCGGGGCGCATGCCGGCATCGCCGCGCCAGAAACGCCGGACGCCATCGCGATACTTGTCGTTCCATTCCGCGAAGCCCGGCGGATGATTGCCGACCTGATAGCCGTCCGGCCCGATATCCCACGGCTCGGAGATGAGCTTGCGCGTGGAGAGAACGGGATCCTGGCGCACGGCATCGAAGAAGCCCGAGCCGGGATCGAAGCCGTGGCCTTCGCGGCCGAGCGTGACGCCGAGATCGAAGCGGAAGCCGTCGATGTTGAACGCCGTGCACCAGTAGCGCAGCGAGTCCATCACCATCTGCAAGACGCGCGGATGCGACAGATTCACCGTATTGCCGCAGCCGGTTTCGTTGATGTAGTGACGTTCGTCGCCGGGAATGAGGCGGTAGTAGCTTGCGTTGTCGAGGCCGCGCCACGAGACGGTCGGGCCGAGTTCGTTGCCTTCGCAAGTGTGGTTATAGACGACGTCGAGAATCACTTCGATGCCCGCCGCGTGCAGTTGACGTACGGCGATACGCATTTCGTTGAGCCGATGCGTCGACAGATAGGAAGGCTCGGGCGCGAAGAACGCGGCGGTGTTGTAGCCCCAGTAATTCCTGAGACTGCGTTCGACGAGAAAGCGGTCGTTGAGAAACGCGTGCACCGGAAGAAATTCGACGGCGGTGATGCCGAGCTTCTGCAAGTGCTCGATGAACCAAGGCGACGATAGCGCGGCGAAGGTGCCGCGTTCGTGCTGGCGGATGTCGTGGCGCATCATCGATGCACCGCGCACGTGCGTTTCGTAGACGATGGTTTCGCCCCAGGGCGTGTCGGGGCGCACGTCGCGCGACCAGTCGAAGGCGTCGTCGGTGACGATGCATTTGGGCATCGCGGGTGCGGAGTCGCGGCGATCCATCGACATGTCGAGGCGATTCGAATGCACGCGATAGCCGAAGAGGGCGTCGGACCATCGCCAGGGGCCGACGAGCTTTTTCGCGTAGGGATCGAGCAGCAGCTTGTGGGGATTGAAGCGATGACCTTGCTGCGGCTGATACGGGCCATGCGCGCGAAAGCCGTAGACGGTGCCGGGGTGCGCGCCGGGGAGATAGCCGTGCCAGATTTCGTCGGTGCACTCGGGCAGGTCGAAGCGCATCAGTTCCTTGCGGCCGGTGCTGTCGAAGAGACATACCTCGATGCGATGAGCATTCGATGAGAACACCGCGAAGTTGACGCCCAGACCGTCCCAGTTGGCTCCAAGCGGGTAGGGCGCGCCCGGGAGCAACTTGTCGGGGAGTGCATTTGCCATGTTGGCGCATCCTTTTGGGGTTTTTCTGCCTTTGCTGTTTCCTGCTCTTGTTCTTCGTATTGCTTGCGCTTCTATGGAATCCCGGTTTCTTAGTGGTCTATCAGCACTGCCCCTGTGCGGGGCAACGCTGATAGACCGACGCGATTACGGGATCCGGCGAAAAAAAACCATCAATCGGCCCGCAACACGATGGTTGCCAACGGCGGTAATGTCAACGCCGCCGACTGCTCCCTCCCATGACTCGGATAGTCATCCGTATGAATCACCCCGCCATTCCCCATATTCGACCCGCCATAAATGGAAGCATCGGAGTTGAACACTTCGCTCCACCGCCCGCGCCGCGGCAACCCGATCCGATAAGCCAGACGAGGCACCGGCGTCATATTGCACACCACGACGACATCGCGCCCTTCGGCATCCGTACGCCGATACGCATAAACGCTATTCGCGTTGTCATCCCCGACGAGCCATTCGAAGCCGCGCGAATCGCTATCCAGCTTGTGCAACGCCGGCTCGCTCGTATAGAGATGATTCAGATCGCGCACGAGCTTCTGCAACCCGCCATGCATCGAATCATCGAGCAGATGCCAATGCGGCGATTCATCGTGATTGAACTCCGCGAACTGGCCGAACTCGCCGCCCATGAACAGCAGCTTCTTGCCCGGATGCGTCCACATGAAGCCAAAGTAAGCGCGCAGATTGGCGAACTTCTGCCATCGGTCGCCCGGCATCTTGTTGATCAAAGACCCCTTGCCATGCACGACTTCATCGTGCGACAAAGGCAAGACGAAGCGCTCGGAATACGCATACACCATCCCGAACGTGTACAGATGATGGTGATACTGCCGATACACCGGATCTTCCTGCATGTAGTGCAGCGTGTCGTGCATCCAGCCCATGTTCCACTTGAAGTCGAAGCCGAGTCCGCCGCTCTCGACATTTGCCGTCACGCCCGGCCATGCAGTCGATTCCTCCGCAACCGTGATCGCGCCCGGAATCTGCCGCACTTCATGATTCAGCCGCTTCAGGAACGCAATCGATTCGAGATTCTCTCGCCCGCCGTAAATGTTCGGCACCCACTCGCCGGCCTTGCGCGAATAGTCGCGATACAGCATCGACGCAACCGCATCGACACGCAAGCCATCGACGTGATAGCGCTTCAGCCACGCCAGCCCCGATGCGATCAGGAACGCGCTCACCTCGTTGCGGCCGAGGTTGTAGATCATCGTGTTCCAGTCCTGGTGATAACCCTCGCGCGGGTCGGCGTGCTCGTACAAAGGCGTGCCGTCGAACTGCACGAGACCGTGCGCGTCGTTCGGAAAATGCGCCGGCACCCAGTCGATGATGACGCCGAGCCCCGCCTCGTGCGCGCGATTCACGAACTCCGCGAACTGCTCCGGCGTGCCGAAGCGCGCGGACGGCGCGAACTGCCCGAGCGGCTGATAACCCCACGAACCGCCGAACGGATGCTCCGCGATCGGCATGAATTCGAGGTGCGTGAAGCCCATGCCCTTCGCATACGGAATCAGACGCTCGGCCAGCTCGTGCCAGTTCATGCCGCGATTGTCTTCCTCCGGCACGCGCAGCCACGACTCGGCATGCGCCTCGTATATGGTGATCGGCGATTGCGGCGTCTGCTTGCCGCCGCGCGTGTTCATCCACTCGGCGTCGGTCCATGCGTAATGATCGATCGCATCGGCATCCGCGACGACCGATGCCGTCGACGGCGGCTTCTCGCTCTGCATCGCGCACGGATCGGCCTTGAGCGGGAGCGTATGACCGTCGCGCGTGACGATCTCGTACTTGTAACGCGTGCCCGCGCCGATGCCCGGAATGAACAGCTCCCACACGCCTGCGTTGTGACGCAGGCGCATCGGATGGCGCCGCCCATCCCATGTGTTGAAGTCGCCGACCACCGAGACGCGCCGAGCATTCGGCGCCCACACCGCGAAGCGCACGCCCGCGACGCCGCCATGCGTGATGGGCCGCGAGCCGAGGCATTCGAGCACCGCATACGGATCGGCTTGCGAGAGACGGTGGAGCCATTCGTCGCTGAGCACAGGGCCGAACGAATACGTGTCGTGCGTTTCCTGCGGCGTGCCGTGCCAGTCGATCTTCAGGCGATACGCCGCCGGCCTCGTGACGAAGCCCGCGTAAAGCCCCGCATCGTGGATGCGCGCGAGCGAGCCGAGATGCTCGCCGTTGCCCGCATCCGCGACGCTTACTGACGATGCGCCCGGCAGGAACACGCGCACGACGTGCCCCAGATCGGTTTCGTGCAGGCCGAGCATCGAGAAGGCATCGGGATGCCGGGCCTCGACGAGTGCGTCGATATCGAGCGGATTGAGGCCGTGCGCGGGGTTCCTGGTATCCGCCGGATCGCTACGAGTGTTCATGGTGAGTTCCATCCGGATTGTCCTTGTTGGCTCCGAATACGGGTCGCGTGCCCGGAGCGGGCGGCTCGCCCGTATCTCCCAGCAGGCGGCTCGCGAGCGACGCGAGACCCCGCAACGGAAGGCCGATCCAGGTCGGCCGGTTCGCTGCTTCGTAGCGGATTTCGTAAGCGGCCTTCTCGATCAGGAAAAGATCGAGCAACGGCTGAAACACGTCTTCGGCCGCGATCGTTTCGGGCGACGTGGCGATCGCCCCGGTGTACTCCCGCAAAAAGCTCTCCTCGGCGAACGCGCGCAGGCGTTCGAACAGCGCCCGCTTGCGATCCGCCGTCTGCGCGGGCGCGTTTTCCGTCGTCGATTGCGCTGCCGCGCTCGCATACGACAGCGAACGCAACAGGCCCGCGACGTCGCGCAGCGGACTCGTCTTTTTGCGGCGTTCGTCGAGCGGTCGCGCGGGCTCGCCTTCGAAGTCGATGAGATACGCATCGCCTTGCGCCATCAGCACCTGGCCCAGGTGGAAATCGCCGTGGATGCGGATGCACAACGCATCGGCATCGGGCGCGACGAGCTTCTTGACCGTATCGACGAGCAGTTCACGCCGGTCGAGCAGGCTTTGCGCGAGGAAACGGTCGTGCTCGTTGAATTCGCCGATCTTCTGCGCGAGGATGTCGAGCGCCGATTCGAGCAGCTTCAGCGTGCCGTCGATCCAGCCCTCGACGTCCTCGGCCGATGCGCGCTGCGGCGAGAACGCTTCGTCTTCCGTCGGCGATGCGAGCGCGACGTGCAGTTCGCCCAGCCGCTTGCCGATGATGCCCGCGATGTTGCCGTAGCCCGCTAAACCTTCCGCCTGCGCGTCGCGTTCCTGCGCGTGCTCTTCGGATTCGACCGCGACCGCGAGCTCATCGACGGTGCGGCGCAGATAGTCGAGCGCGTAGTTCCACGCATCGCCCTGATTGTCGATGTAACCCTGCAGGATGATGAGCGTATGCGGCACGCCCTGCGGATCGACGCGCACGACTTCGCCGTAGAGCGGGCCGGTGTTCGCGTAGCCGAGTTGCGTCAGATAGCGGCTCATTTCCGCTTCGGGGTGAATGCCGCCCACGACGCGACGCACGAGCTTGAGCACGATCTTGTCGCCGATCACGAGCGAGCTGTTGCTCTGTTCGGCGGCGAGCCAGCGGATCTCGGGCGGATCGGCGGGATAGAGATTGAGCGTGTCGAAGAGCTCGGTCGGAATGAAGCGGATCTCGCTCTTTTGCACCGTCGGCACGACCGCGCGCTCCTTGAGCTTGCGGATCACGCCATAGGTGAATTGCGGCACCGAGAACGCATCGGTCAGATGCCCGATGTTGCGGTTGCGCCGCACGCGCGCGAGCGCGAGCTGCATGTAGAGCGGCGACGTCGTCTCCGTGCCCCACGCGATCGACAGCGGCAACACGTAGCGCTCGCAATGATCGCCGACATCGGCTTCGATCTCGGTGAACGCGAAGCCCGCGCCTTCGATCGTGGTCAGCGCGGCGAGGCGCACCGCATGCAGCTTCTGATCCTTCGATGCGAACCAGCGGCGCTTGCTCAGATAGTTCGGCAGCACTTCCGATTCGAGCAGCCGGACGTTTTCCGGCGTCGGGCCGGTCTGGCCGGCGCGAATCACCATCGTGACGAACTCGGGCAATTGCTCGGACGGCGCCTGCGCCCACGCGGGCCGCATGTTGCCCGGGCAAAGCTGGAACCACAGGAAGCCGTAGGGCGGGAACGTGAGCAGATACGTGAGCTTGCCGATAGCCGGGAACGGCGAATCGGCGGTCATTTCGAGCGGCACGGAGCCGTCGAATTCCGACAGATCCAGCTCCACCGCTTGCGGCGCACGCGAAAGATTCGCGACGCACAGGATCGGCGGCTCGCCTTCGAGTTCGCGCAGATACGCGAGGATCTTGCGATTCGCGGGCCGCAAGAAGCGGATCGTGCCGCGGCCGAACGCATGCTTCGAGCGCCGCACCGCGAGCATCTTGCGCGTCCAGTTCAGCAGCGAATGCGGATCGCGGCTTTGCGATTCGACGTTCACCGCGTCATAGCCGTAGAGCGAGCCCATCACGGGCGGCAGCACGAGTTGCTCGGGATCGGCGCGCGAGAAACCGCCGTTGCGGTCGGACGACCATTGCATCGGCGTGCGCACGCCGTCGCGATCGCCCAAGTGGATGTTGTCGCCCATGCCGAGCTCGTCGCCGTAATAGATCACGGGCGTGCCGGGCATCGACAGCAGCAGCGAATTGATGAGCTCGATGCGGCGCCGGTCGCGTTCCATCAGCGGCGCGAGACGGCGGCGAATGCCGAGGTTCAGGCGCGCGCGGCGATCGCTCGCGTATGTGTTCCACAAGTAGTCGCGCTCGGAGTCGGTGACCATTTCGAGCGTGAGTTCATCGTGATTGCGCAGGAAGATCGCCCATTGATTGGTTTCGGCGAGGTCCGGCGTCTGCCGCATGATGTCCGTGATCGGAAAGCGATCCTCGCTCGCGATCGACATATAGATGCGCGGCATCAGCGGGAAGTGGAACGCCATGTGGCATTCGTCTTCGTCGCCGAAGTATTCCTTCACGTCTTCCGGCCACTGATTCGCTTCCGCGAGCAGCATGCGGTTCGGATACTCCGCGTCGATGGTGGCGCGAATCTTTTTGAGGATCTGGTGCGTCTCGGGCAGATTCTCGTTGTTCGTGCCTTCGCGCTCGACGAGATACGGCACCGCGTCCAGCCGCAGCCCGTCGATGCCCATGTCGAGCCAGAAGCGCATCACAGAGAGCACTTCCTTGATGACCGCCGGGTTATCGAAGTTCAGGTCGGGCTGATGCGCGTAGAAGCGATGCCAGTAATACTGGCCCGCGACCGGATCGTGCGTCCAGTTCGAAGGTTCCGAGTCGATGAAGATGATGCGCGTCTCTTCGTACTTCTTGTCCGTGTCGGACCACACGTAGTAGTTGCGATGATTCGATCCCGGCTTCGCATGACGCGCGCGCTGAAACCACGGATGCTGATCCGACGTGTGATTGATGACCAGTTCGGTGATCACGCGTATGCCGCGCGCGTGCGCTTCCTGAATGAAGCGCTTGACGTCCGCGATGGTGCCGTAGTCCGGATGCACGTTGCGATAGTCGGCGATGTCGTAGCCGTCGTCGCGGCGCGGCGACGGATAGAACGGCAGCAGCCAGATCGCATCGACGCCCAGCTCCGCGATGTAGTCGAGCTTCGCGAGCAGGCCGGGAAAATCGCCGATGCCGTCGTTGTTCGCATCGAAGAAAGACTTGATGTGAACCTGATAGATGATCGCGTCCTTGTACCAAAGCGGATCGTCGTTGAGAATCGACGCCTTCTTGTTGCGCTTCACCCTTGTATCCACGTTTCGCTCCAATGTTCTTGGTGTGCTTTCGTACGTCGATGAATCACGCTGCGTCAGGCTGCGGCTTCGGCAAACCCCATGTCGGCGATATGCGCCAGATCGCGAATGGCAGCGAATGCGGATTGAGCCGCACATGCTGGCGCCGTCCGCGCCATTCGAATTGCTCGCCCGTCACCTGATCCTCGACCGCGATCGCGTCCCACTCATGCACGCCCCAGCGTTCGAGCGTCTGCCACGGCAGTTCGATATCCGCGCCTTGCTCGTTGAACGGATCGAGGTTGATCGCGACGAGCACGACGTTGTCGCGCGATGCGTTCGCCTTTTCGAAGAACAGGATGTGATCGTTATGCGCGGGCAGGAAGTTGACGCCCAAATGCGTCTGCAACGCGGGATTCGCGCGGCGGATGCGATTGAGCGCGGTGATTTCCGTGACGATGTTGCCGGGCCGGTTCCAGTCCCACGCCTTCAGTTCGTACTTCTCGGAGTCGAGATACTCCTCGCTGTTCGGCAGCGCCGCCGATTCGCACAGCTCGAAGCCGCTATACACGCCCCACAATCCGGATAGCGTGGCCGCCAGCGCCGCGCGAATCACGAAACCCGGCCGTCCGGAGCTTTGCAGGAAGCGCGGATTGATATCCGGCGTGTTCACGAAGAAGTTCGGGCGGAAGAATTCCTTCGCATCGGTCTGCGTGAGATCGTGCATGTACTCGAGAAAATCGCGCTTGCTCTCGCGCCAGGTGAAGTACGTGTACGACTGCGAGAAGCCGAGCTTCGCGAGACGGTTCATCACGCGCGGCCGCGTGAACGCTTCGGCGAGGAAGATGACATCGGGATGGCGCGCGCGCACGTCGCCGATCACCCATTCCCAGAACGGGAAGGGCTTCGTATGCGGATTGTCGACGCGGAAGATTCGCACGCCCGCCGCGATCCAGTGCAGGAACACGTCGCGCAACGCGAGCCACAGATCGGGTTTCGCGTCCTGCGCGTAGAAGTCCGGATTCACGATGTCCTGATACTTCTTCGGCGGATTTTCCGCATAACGCAGCGTGCCGTCGGGACGCCATGCGAACCACGTCGGATGCTCCTTGAGCCACGGATGATCCGGCGAGCATTGCACCGCGAAGTCGAGCGCGATCTCGAGCCCGTGTTCGTGCGCGGCTTCGAGCATGCGCTTGAAGTCGTCGAGATTGCCGAGTTCGGGATGCAGCGCGTCGTGGCCGCCTTCCTTGCCGCCGATCGCATATGGGCTGCCGACATCGCCCGGCTGCGCGGTCAGCGAGTTGTTCTTGCCCTTGCGGTTCGCGACGCCGATCGGATGGATCGGCGGAAAGTACAGCACGTCGAAGCCCATCTCGCGGATGCGCGGCAGCTTGCCGATCACGTCGATGAACGTGCCGTGACGATTCACGTCGTCGCTCATGGAACGCGGGAAGATCTCGTACCAGCTCGCGAAGCGCGCGGCGGCGCGTTCCGAATCGATGCGGTACACGACCGGATCGCGCGACAGGAACGGACGATGCCGCGCCGCTGCAACGGCTTTCGCGGTCGCGCTCGCGAGCACGAGTTCGAGCTTGCGCGCGTCGTCGGCCTTCGTGAATTCCTTGACGATCGCTTCGAGCGGCGCGCTGTCGCTGTCGGCATCGTCGGAGGTTTTGACTTCGGCGAGGATCAGCGCGAACAGATGCTTCGCTTCCTCGACTTCGAGCTCCACCGTCTGACCGGCCTTCAGCTTCTTCTGCATGTGATCGACGAGCGACGCGTAATCGTCGCGCCACGCCATCACGACGAATTCATGGCGGCCCACGCGTTCGAGCGGAATGCGCGTGCTCCACAGATCGAGGCCGGCGGGCTGCACGGCGGTCATCGGCGCTTCGTGCCACTCGGTTTCATCGGCGGCGCGCCATTGCACGGCGGCGGCGATCTTGTCGTGGCCTTCCGCGAAGATCGCTGCCTGAATCTCCACCGCCTCGCCGACGATGCGCTTCGCCGGAAAGCGTCCGTGATCGACCGAAGGCGTCACGCTCTCGATCGACACGCGCGGCGCGGCGATCGCCTCGGCGACGGACTTCTTGTCGGCGGCCTTCGCGCCGCGCTTCACTTGCGGCTGCGCGAGCAGGATGAACGGCTCGGCTTCCGCGCGATACAGGCGCACTTCGCCCGCCTTGAGCGTGAAGGGCGCGAGGCGCTCGGGCTTGCCCATCGTGTCGTCGATCAGCGCGAAGCGCGTGTAGTTGCCCGGCACCGATTCGAGCAGATGCAACGTATCGACGTGCACGGGCGCGACGAGATCGGGATTGATGACGGCGAGCACGGCGTCGCTGCTATGGCGCAGATCGCCGCCATCCGCGCGAATCAGCGCCGCGTAGGGCGTGCCCGCCCCCGTCAGCGCGCGCAGTTCGCCGACGCTCGCGAGCGTGCCGACGTTGCGCTGCAACTCGTTCGCACGCCGGATGCGCGCGGTGAGATCGATGCGCTTCTCGCTCTTCGCACGCTCGTATTCCGCCGCGATGCCGTATTGCGGCGACATCGGCAGGGCGACGCCGTATTCGAAGCCCATCGGCACCATGATGCCGGTGCCGAGCGCGGCGGCGGTGTCGAGCGCGCGCGTGTAGGCGCGTTCGACGAGCGCGGTGTCGCTCGTATCGGCGAGATCGCTGATGAGCCGCGCGCCGAACGGATCTTCCGGAAACGCGATGGGCGGTGCGATGCGCGACAGCGCCGCGTGCTCGTCGAAGAGCCACGCGCTCTTGAAGTCCCACCAGCGCGTCGATGCGAACACGGCGTCGAAACCGGCGTCGGCGAGACCGTGCAGATCATGCCGCGTGACGCCGACGGTCCACGCGAGCCAGCGCGTCTCCGGATGCTTTTCGCGCACCGCCGCGCCGAGCCTGCGCCACACATGCGCGGGCACCGCGTCCGGCGCATCGAAGCGAAACCCGCCCACGCCCGCATCGGCGAGCAGGTTCAGCTCGCGCGCCCACCATTCGGTCAGATGATGCGCGGCCTCGCCATCGGCGAAATTCGCCCACGCGACGTCGCGCTGACGCGGCGGCTTGCGCGGATCGAGGCGCGCATCCGCGCTTTCGAACGGCTGAAACCAGTGCTTGTTGTCCTGATAAAGCCCGCCTTCGGCGCTCACGCGGTCGATCACGATATCGACGAGCAGCGTGAGCTTGTGCTTTTTCGCGGCGTCGGCGAGCTGGCGCAGGCCGTCCGATGCGCTCGCATCGGATTCGAAGACGGAATGCAGCCGATGATGATCGGCGACCGCCTCGCGATGCCCGTTGCTGCCGGGCGTGAAGGGCGAGCCGATCAGGACGTGATCGAAGCCGAGCCCTGCCGCGTGCTCGAACTGGGCGGGCCAGTTCGCGAGCGGGCCGACGAGCAGGGGATCGATGAAGTAGATACGCGGCGCGTACGCATGAGGAGCTTGATGGTTTTCCATCGTTCGTCTTTTCCAGAGTCGTCCTGCGGTGGCGGGGATGCGGGCATCAATCGCGATCACGCTCACGGGCCAAACTGGCTGAAGAGCTGGTCCGCGCGTCACGAATCACGCGAACTCTCAGGCGGAACTCAGATTACACCTTGGCGCCGGATTTCGACGCCTGCCTGGCCGCGTTGTCGCGATGCACCGTGCATCGAATGCCTTCTTGCATCACGGTGGGCGCCACGGTCCCCAAGTGATTTCCTTCGGGCTCATGCACGGGCGGGACAGCACGTTGCGTGCCGCGCCCGGTTCGAACCCTGGTCGTTACTATGGAGCAACTGCCGCCGGCACGCTCACGCGGTGCGCGCCATCGAATGCGCGTCCTGTGCCCGTGCGGGCGTCGGCATGACATCGGCCACGCGGCGCGCACGCAATGCGGTGCGGCTCGGACGCGCGCCGCTCAGGCCGACGTACAGTGCGACCATCGTCGTCACGGCTTCGTTCCATCCGAAATCGCAGGACATCGCGTTGCGCTGCAACGCGCGCCACACTTGCGGACGCATGTAGGCGTCGAGCGCGCGGCTCGCGGCGTAGACGATATCGTCCGCGCGTTCGCCATCGAAGAGAAAGCCGGTAGGCGCGTGCGAGGAGCGCGGCGCGGGGACCGGCGCGACAGGCAGATCATGCGTGCCGTCGCGCAGCCGCGCCGATGGACGGAGCACGTCGCGCATGCCGTGCAGTTCGTTTTGCGCCGCATCGACGATCGTGTCGGCGAGGCCGCCCACGCGCGATGCGACCGGCAGCGTGCCGTAGCGCATCGCATACATCTGCGTGAGGCCGCACGGCTCGAAGCGGCTGCCGTGCAGAAGGATGTCCGCGCCCGCGTGCAGGGCATGGGCGCGCCGTTCGTCGTATCCGATATGCACGCCCACGCGATCCGGCCATTCCTGCGCGAGCTTCCTGAAACCGGCTTCGATATGCGCCTCGCCCTTGCCGATCACGGCGAGCTGCAGACGCGGATGTCGCGCGAGCAGACGCGGCAGCGCATCGAGCACGACATCGGCGAGTTTCTGACCGGTCATGCGGCTGCCGATCGCCATCAGCGGCGCGAACGGATCGACGGGCAAGCCGAACATGCGTTGCAGCGCGCGCTTGCACGCGTGCTTGCCGCGCATATCGTCGAAGGAATAGGTGCGTTCGATGAGCGGATCGGCGGCGGGATTCCACGTTTCTTCGTCGATGCCGTTCACGACGCCCGACAGCTTGTCGGCGCAGCTTTGCAGCACGCCTTCCATCAGATGACCGAAGCGCGGCGTGAGAATTTCGCGCGCGTAAGTTTCGGAGACGGTCGTTACGCGATCGGCGTGGACGATGCCCGCTTTCATCAGACTCAATGCGCCATAGAACTCGATGCTCTTCGGGTCGCTCAACGCATGCACGAGCCACTTTTCCGGCACGCCGAGCGACGCACCAAGCGAGAGCGCGTAGTTGCCCTGGAATGCGAGATTGTGGATCGTGAATACGCTCTTTGCGTGCACGTCCGCGTGCTTCATCAGAAGCGGCGTCAGGCCCGTGTGCCAGTCGTGTGCATGAACGATGTCCGGCTTCTTCACGCCGCGCACGCCTTGCGCGATCCGCACCGCGGCGGCGGAAAGCGTCGCGAAGCGAAGCGCGTTGTCCTGATAGTCGCGGCCCTGTTCGTCCTGATAAAGCCCGTCGCGCGCGTAGAGCGTGTCGCAGCGCAGCAGCAGAACCGGCACGCCGGTATCGGGCATGCGGCCGCGCAGCAGCGCCGCGTTGCCGCCGGGCAGGCCGGTGAGCGTGCCGATCTTGCTCAGGCCTTCTGCTTGGGCAATAGCGTTCGGATAGGCGGGAAGCAGGATGGTGGCATCGACGCCGGCTTCGCGCAGCGCGGCAGCATAGGCGCTGACCATATCGCCGAGTCCGCCGGTCTTGGCGAGCGGGACGGCTTCGGAGGCGACCAGCAGAACGTTCAAAGGCAAAATGGGCTCTCCTGTGCATGCGGAACGCACGAGCGCGAGGCCGCGCGAGCGAGTGCTGATCCGGGTTTCTTCTGATTGGGCTGGCGCAATGCAGCAATCGCTGTGCCACCGAGCGGGGGCGTGTGTGCGCTGCGGCACGTTCATTTCCGCCTATGGCAGGACGAGACCGCCGGCGCCCACGTCCCGCAGAGCAAGAAAGGCACGAACGTGCCGCGTGTAAAACTGACTGCGGCGCGCGCCGCGTTTTTACACGGCGCGTTCGATGAGCCGTTCGTCGAGCTTATGGCGCGCGCGTGACAGCGTCGTTTCAGCCGCCGACCATGCTCGCGGCGATGTTGATCGAAAGCCCGAGCACCGCGAGATTGAAGAAGAACGACAGCACCGATTGCGCGAGCGCCGTGCGGCGCGCCGACGTCGATGCAAGCGCGATATCGGCGGTCTGCGACGCGACCGCGATCGTGAAGGAGAAGTAGAGGAAGTCCCAGTAACCCGGCTTCAGATGACGGTCGGGAAATCTCAGCGCGGTATCGTTGTCCGGCGACTGATAGTAGTGCCGCGCGTAGTGGAGCGTGAACATCGTCGGGATCAGGAACCATGCGCCGAGCATCGTCGCGCCGGTGAGCACGTAATGCAGCACCGCGCCGGCGCCCATGTGCTTCGCGGTCGACAGCTCGACGACGATCGCCACGATGCTCGCAATCGCCGCGACGCTCACGACCATCAGCACGGTCGCGGCGTTTTCGTCTTCGCGCTCGGCGAGTTCCTGCACGTCGCTCTGGCGCGCGGACGCCATCTTCACCCAGATGAGCGCGAGGTAGAGCCACACGGCCGAGTCCCAGCCGATCAGCGCGCGCGCCGTCGGCCGCACGTGCGCCGGAACCAAAGCGGCGGCGACGCAACCAACAGCCAGGCCGATCAGCGCGCGCGGCCGGTTGCGCAGTACGGGCGGGAAGATCGGCTTCATTTCGTTTTGTCCGCATGTGAGGCAGGCATCGCCCGACGCTGCGATTATTGCCCGATCGCCTTTCAACAAGCTGAGTGCCAGAGATGACGTCGTTTGCGATGCGAAGGGGAATCATGGCGGGCGCGTGCGCGCTGCTCGTGCCGGCGCGCGCTCAGGAACCGCCCGCGAGCGGAATCGGCGCGTTTCTCGCCGTGTCGATGAAACTCACCGGCCGCACGCACTTCGATCCGCTTCTCGCCGAACGCGTGCACGCGGCGCTCGTCCGGCACGACGCGGACTTCGCCGCGAAGATCGCCGCGCTCGACAAGTGGATCGCGACGCACGGCGGCACGCCCACCGACATCATCACCGCCGCGCTCGAAGCCACGCGTCCCGAGCTTGCGAAGACGGTCGGCAGCGTGATGCGCGCGTGGTATCTCGGCGTCGTCGACGAGCCGCCGCATGTCGAAGTCGTTGCGTACGAACGCGCACTGATGTTCGATCCCGTCGGCGACATGCTCACGGTTCCCTCATACTGCCGCGGCGAGCCGGCCGACTGGGCGAAGAAGCCCTGAGCGCCGCGCATCGCCATTCAAGACAAGGGCACGCGCATGGCGGGTTCCACTTCGGCGGACGTCGTGGTCGTCGGCTCGGGCGTGGCGGGCAGTCTCGTCGCGTACCGGCTGGCGAAAGCGGGCGCGTCGGTGATTCTGCTCGAAGCCGGGCCGCGTCTTGCGCGCTGGCAGATCGTCGAGAACTTTCGCCGCGCCGCCGACAAGCGCGATCTCTGCGCGCCGTATCCGCTCGTGCGTCACGCGCCGCGCCCCGAGCCGATGAATCCCGGCGCCTATCTCGTCGATCGCGGCGCGACGTCGTACCAGCCGCAATATCTGCGGCTCGTCGGCGGGACGACGTGGCATTGGGCCGGCGCGGCGTGGCGCCTTTTGCCTTCTGACTTTCGCGTGAAAACGCTGTACGGCGTCGGGCGCGACTGGCCGTTTCCCTACGAGACGCTCGAACCGTGGTACGGGCAGGCCGAAGCCGATCTGGGCGTCGCGGGACCGGACATCGATCTCGGCTCGCCGCGCTCGACACCTTATCCGATGGACGCGCTGCCGCTCTCGTGGATGGACCGGCGCGTCGCCGAGGTGCTCGGCGCGCAGTCGTATCGCGTGGTGCCCGAGCCGATGGCGCGCAACAGCCGTCCGTACGACGCGCGCCCCGCGTGCTGCGGCAACAACAATTGCATGCCGATTTGTCCGATCGGCGCGCTGTATCACGCAGCGTCGCACGCCGACAAGGCCGAACGCGCGGGCGCGGCGCTCGTCGCGCAGGCGGTCGCGTATCGCATCGAGGCGAACGATCGCGGCGAGATCGTCGCGATCCATTGCAAGGACCCGAACGGCCTCTCGACGCGCGTGACCGGCAGGCGCTTCGTCATCGCGGCGAACGGCATCGAGACGCCCAAGCTGCTTCTGATGTCGACGTCCGCGCGGTTTCCGAAGGGCATCGGCAACGGCGCGGATCAGGTCGGGCGCAATCTGATGGATCATCCCGCCGCGAGCGTCAGCTTTCTCGCCAACGAGGCGCTGTGGCCGGGACGCGGGCCAGTGGAGATGTCGTCGATCGTCGATTTCCGCGACGGGCCGTTTCGCGCGCAGCAGGCGGCGAAGAAGCTGCATCTGTCGAACGCGGCGCCGACGCTCGCCGTCACCCGGAATCTGCTGGATAAAGGGCTGACCGGCGGCGAGCTCGACCGGCAGATTCGCGAGCAATGCGCGCGCAGGCTCACGTTCGGCAGCTTTCACGAGCAACGGCCGTCGAGCGAAAATCGCGTGATGCTGTCGGCGCAAAAGGACGCGCTCGGCTTGCCGCGCCCGGAAATCGCGTATTCGATCGACGATTACGTGCGCAAGAGCGCCGCCGACACGCACGCGCAGTTCGCGCGCATCGCCGGGATTTTCGAGGGCACGGAAATCGAGCACGACGATTCGCTCGGCGCGAGCAGCCACATCATGGGCACGGCGATCATGGGCCGCGATCCGAACGATTCCGTCGTCGATGACGAATGCCGCGCGCACGATCATCCGAACCTGTTCATCGCCGGGAGCGCGGTGATGCCCGCGGGCGGCTCCGTCAACTGCACGCTGACGATCGCGGCGTTGTCGCTGCGGCTCGCCGGCACGATCGAGGCGTCCCTGCGATGAAGGCGCGGCTCGCGTGCCTGATCGTTCTGCTGGCGTGCGCGTCCGGCGCCGCCCAGGCGCAAACCAGAGTCGAGCAAGGCGAATACCTCGTGCGCGCGGGCGGCTGCATGAGCTGCCATACCGCCCGCTCGGAATCCGCGCGGCCGTTCGCGGGCGGCAGGCCGATCCCGACGCCGTTCGGCGACGTGTTCGCGCCGAACATCACGAGCGATCGCGAAACGGGCATCGGCGCATGGACCGACGCGCAGTTCATCCGCGCGATGCGCGAGGGCATCGGCAGGAACGGCGAGCGGCTTTATCCCGCGTTTCCGTACACGTCGTACACGCTGCTTTCCGACGCCGATCTGCTCGCGATGCGCGCCTATCTCGCGACCGTGCCGCCCGTGCGGTCCGCGACGCCGCGCAACACGCTCGCGTTTCCGTTCGATCAGCGCTGGCTCATGGCGCTGTGGAATCTTCTCGAGTTTTCGCCGCGGCGCTTCGTGCCCGATCCGTCGAAGAGCGCGGAGTGGAATCGCGGCGCGTATCTCGTCGAAGGGCTCGGGCATTGCGGCGAGTGCCACACGCCGCGCAACGGCATCGGCGGGCTGATGGGAAGCAAGCGGCTTGCCGGGGCGACGGTCGCGGGATGGCAGGCGGGCAATCTGACGCCGGATCGCGTCGCGGGCATCGGCGCGTGGCGCGACGACGAACTGCTGCGCTTTCTGTCGACGGGCGCCGCGCCCGGCCGTGCCTATGCGCTCGGACCGATGGCCGAAGTCGTCGCGACTGGCACGCAGCATCTGACGCCCGCGGATCTGCGTTCGATGATCGTGTATCTGCGCGCCGTGCCGCCCGTCGCGGCGAAAGACGCGCGCGTGAGCGACCCGGCGCGGGCGGACACGACATCGATCGATTCGGAAGGCGTGCGTCTTTACGCCGCCGCGTGCGCCAGTTGCCACGGCGCGACAGGCGAGGGCAGCAAGCCGTTTCCGCCGCTCGCGCGTGATGGCGGCGCGGCGGCGGCGAGCAATCTCGTTCTCGTGATCCTGCGCGGCGTGAATCGCAAGACCCGCGATGCGCACGCGCTGATGCCCGCATTCGACCCGCAATTCACCGACGAGCAGATCGCCGTTCTGAGCAACTTCGTGACGCGTCAATTCGGCGATCCACGCGCGTCGATCGATGCGAAAGCCGTCGCGCGGCTTCGCGTCATCGGGCAATAACTGCGTTGCAAAAAGGTCGGGAACAGCACTTTTTACGTCGACCGGACGCGCCCCGGTAACGCCGCTGTAACGAGTGTGCGCGCGGCTTGCGTATTGCTTGCAAAAGCGATCCACCCCGCACACGGCGTCATTGACGAGCGCTATCATCGGCGCATGAATGGTCCTACCTATCCTATCGTCTGCAGGCATCCCGCCAATGATCTCGGCCGCGATTTCGTGGTCGGGGATCTGCACGGCTGCGTCGATGCGCTGCGTTATCTTCTGCACGAAATCGGTTTCGACGGCGCGCGGGACAGGCTGTTCTCCGTCGGCGATCTGGTCGATCGCGGCACGGATTCGCTCGCGGCCATCGATCTCATCGACAAGCCGTGGTTTTATCCCGTGCTCGGCAATCACGAGGATGCGCTGATCGCGGTCGCGACCGGCGCGATGCGCCGTCAATCGTGGTACGCGATCGGCGGCGCGTGGGCTGAAACCGTCCCCGACGATCAGCTTGCCGCGCTCGCCGCGCGGCTCTCGACGCTGCCGCTCGTGCGGATCGTCGGCGAGGGCGAGCGGCGCTTCAACGTGCTGCACGCGGAGTTCTTCGGCAACGACGCCGAACTCGATGCCGGCGACTATCACGAAGACGTCCGCGGGCAGATCCTTTGGGGCCGCAGCCTTGCGCTCGGTCACGCGGACCCCGGGCTGCAATTCGGCCTGTCGCCCACTTACTGCGGCCATACGCCGACGCGCGCGGTGAAGCAGATCGGCTCGCAGATTTACATCGATACGTGCGCGTTCGCGCCCGAAGGCCGGCTCACGATCGTGCAGGCCGGCACCGACGAGCGCTGGTCCGTAAAAGAGCGCTGGGCGTCGTCCGAAGGCGCGCGCGAACTCGCGCTGCCGTGACTCCGGTGCAACGCGGCACGCACGTTGCTCGAATCTTCGCCATCGATAGAAGACCAATCAGGCGAGGCGCGCGGTGGCGAAAATCGGAACGAACAACGAGACAGGCGGCGGCGCCGGCGACCGCCTGACGGTCGACGTGCAGGGCTGCCCGGATGATTTGCCGCCCGGCCTGCGCTACGTGGACGATTCGCGGCGCGGCTATACGCGCGAATGGATCGACGGCGCGTTCGCGTACTTCAACACGCAGGGCAAGCGCATCGACGACGAAGCCGAGATTCGCCGCATCAACGCGCTCGCGATTCCGCCCGCTTACACCGATGTGTGGATTTGCCCCGACTCGCGCGGCCATCTCCAGGCGACCGGACGCGATGCGCGCGGTCGCAAGCAATATCGCTATCACCTGCAATGGCGCGAAACGCGCGACGCGAACAAGTACGAACGCATGCTCGCGTTTTCGGCGGTGCTGCCGAAACTGCGCTCGCGGGTTACGCGCGATCTGGCGCTCGACGGCATGCCGCGCGACAAGGTGCTCGCGACCGTGGTGCGTCTGCTCGATACGACGCTGATCCGCGTCGGCAGCGAGGAATACGCGCGCGAAAACCGCTCGTACGGACTGACGACGTTGAGAAAGCGGCATCTGAAAGTGTCGGCGGGAACGTTGCGGTTCAAGTTTCGCGGCAAGAGCGGCATCGAGCACGATGTCGCCGTGAGCGACGCGCGGGTCGCACGCATCGTCAAGCGCTGCATGGATCTGCCGGGGCAGGATCTCTTCCAGTATCTCGATGAGGACGGCGAGCGCCATTCGGTTTCTTCATCCGACATCAACGAATATCTGCGCGAGATCACCGGCGCGGATTTCACGGCGAAGGATTACCGGACGTGGGCGGGCAGCGTGTTCGCGCTCGCGGCGCTGAGAAAGCTGAAATGGGAGACGGTGACCGAGGCGCGCAAGCATGTCGTCGGCACGGTGAAGGAAGTCGCGCAACTGCTGCGCAATACGCCCGCCGTGTGCCGCAAATGCTATGTGCATCCGGCCGTGATCGAGGCGTTCGAAGCCGGCGAGCTCGCCGAATCGATGCCCGCGTCGCGCCGTCACGGTCTCAAGACCGATGAAGCCGCGCTCGCGATCTTCCTCGAAAAGGAAGCGAAACGCCGCACGCGCGAGGCGGCGCGCAAGAACCGCAAAGGCGCGACGCCAAGCGACGCGCGCCTGACCCGGCTGCTGGGCGAATCGAGCCGCAAGGCGCGCGCGGGTGCGCTGAAATCGAGCGGCAAGAACGCGGCGTCGCAGGCGCTCGAGCAGGTCGGCAAGAAAGCGGCGAGAAAGGCGGCGCGCCCGGCGTCGAAGAAGCTCTCGCGCACGCGCACCGAAACGGCTGTGGCGATCGGCTCGGGAAGGTGAAACGTTTGCCCGTTCAGCCGACCTGATTCAGCTCGAACACGTAGTCGATCGCCTCGCCGTTCCAGTTGTATTCGAGATACGCCGCGTGCCGGCAGTCGCGCAGCATCGTCGTGCGCAGGGCGGCGAGGCATTCGCCCTGCGGATCGCGCACCGAGGGATACACGATCCCCGGCGCACCGGCCGCCCGCACCGCGCGTCCGAGCGCCTTGCCCGGGCCGTAGTCGTCCGGCGCGAGGATGCGCGGATCGAGGCCCGTTCGCGCGATCGCGTCGCCGCGCAGATCGACGACATCGCCGTGCGCCCGCACTGTGTAGAGACGCATCTGCTGGCGCGTCGGCGCTTCGTTCGTCGCGGCGAGAAAAAGCCCGGAGTGATAGCGCGTTTCCGCGATCGCCGTCTGCCGGTCGCGGCCGCAGTAAAAGACGCCGTAGCTGCCGTCCGAGAAACGGCTGCCGTTCGGATTCAGATGCGTGAACGCCGCCATGATCGGCCCGCAGCCCGGCCCGAAACAGCGCTCTTCCGCGGGCACGAGATCGAGTTCGCCGATTTCGGTGCGCAGGCGGTCGTTCGTCATCGCCTCCAGTGCGTAGAGCGCTTCGAAATCCTGCGGCGACGCCACGCGATCGAAGAGATTGACGGCAGGAAAGCGCGTGGGAATCACGCGATACGCCGGCGACCAGTCGAGCAGACTGTGCGGCCACTGTTCGCGCCAGTTCGGTGTGTCCTTGCTGAATGCAATTCCCATCACGCCCAGCCGCCTCGCATCGCGTCGAGATATTGGCGCACGGCGACGAGATCGCTGATATTGCCCGCCAGCAGCCGATCGAGCGCCGGACGCCCGCCGAACGGCGGCGCGGCATTGGGGCGGCGGATCCAGGTATCGGCGGCTTTCGGATCGGGGAGAAGGATTTGCAGCGCCTTGTAGATGCCGAGAATCAGCGAAAGGCGCTCGAGCGTGTCGCGAGCGAGGCGGGCGGATTCGGGGTCCTGCTTCCATTTGAAATAGGTGGAGCGCCCCGGCGAGCCGAGCAGCGTGATCTGCTCCTCGGCGGATAGCGCCCAGTCGCGGGCGATATTGAAGAAGGCGCGTAGACCGGCAGCGGATAGATCACCCGAATCCAGCGCCGGACGCGGCACCGGACGGCCGGCCGACGCATGTTCGGCGCGTGCGGCGTTGGGCATGTCGTTAAGTCTCCAAAGGAACTTTGCAACAATATTAGTCCACATTTGGATTAATGCAAGCCCGCCATGCGCTTTTTGACTCGAAGCGCCGGATCAGTCTTCGTCGTCGGTCGGGCCGTAGCGGCGGCCCGGTACGTGGGATTTGAGCGCATCGGCGATTTGCGACGGCGTGCAGTCGGCGGGAAAGACGCGTCGCTGCACGCGCTGGTCGGTCTTCGACGCCCATTCGACCATTCGGTAAGGCGCGCCCCACGGCGGCTCGACCGGCAGGGAAAGACGGCATTCGCGCAGGGTGAGCGCGTATTGTTTGCGCATCGTCGGAGCGAGATTGGCGAAGCTGCGGCGCGCGGCGGTGTTGGCTGGCATGGCACGTTCCTCACGGTGATGGCTCGGCCGTCCGGTGCGGACGGCGGCAACGGAGCCGGATCGCGAGACGAGTGTGTCGGCGCAGAATTAAGAGGGACTTAATCGCGCGCGACGCCGCATCGATGCGCGGCAAAACGCCGCTGCACGCCGCCGAAGGCCGATGCATGCGCCGGTCAAGAGGCGCTTCGGCATTTTCGCCACGACGCGCGCCGCCTGTTTGCCGCGGCGTCGGCTTACTGTATATTCGTACAGCTTGTCCGCAACAGGAGCTCGCCGATGAACCCACGCAACGATCCGCTCGAAGCCGCTGCGCTCGAACGTTTCATGCGCGCGACGCGCGCGGTCAACGTGGCGTTCGACGCCACGCGCGGCGAGCCGGATTTCGAGCGGGACGGGCGCTCCGTCGCGCGCTCGATCGAGCGTCTCGACGCCGCGTTGCTCGAGCTGGAAACATCCGAGCAGACGCTCGACGCCATCCTCTCGCGCAGAGCGGGCCACTAACCGTTGGAGCGAATCACTTGAAGCGCGTATTCCTGATCGTCGTTCTTCTGATCGGCTCGTCGTCGCTTTTTGCGGCCGAGCGCTACACGGAAGTCTGGAATCCTCCCGAAGCACAGTCCGTCAAGGGCAAGAGCAAGACGCACGCGGCGCCGCAGACGGCAGCCAAAAAGAAGCACAAGGGCGCCACGTCCGTGAAGCAGGTCGCCGATAAAGCCGCTATCGAACAGGCGCCGGTCACGCCGCGTTCGAAGGCATCGTCGCCGAAGCAGAGCGAGCCGGTCATCCCGCGCAAGATCGAGCCGAACGGCCAGGTGATGCGCGTCTAGACCGCGGCCGCAATTGACAAAAAGGGGCGTCCCGCCGGGAGCGCCCCTTTTTTCTTACGCGGCCAACAACAGCCGCGCGATGTCACAACCGACCCATCAGCAACAGAACGATCACTACGATCAGCACGACGCCGACGATCCCGCTCGGCCCGTAGCCCCAACTGCGGCTGTGCGGCCAGGAAGGAATGGCGCCGATCAAGAGCAGGATCAGGATGATCAGCAGTATGGTTCCGATCGTCATTTCGACTTCTCCTTATTCAAATGATCGCGTGACGGATCGGCGTCCGGCGCAGCCTCCCAACTGTCATCGACAGTCATGCGCCGAAGGAGCGGCGGTTCGTGGCCGCCGGCACGATCAGTCTTGCGATCGACGACTGCATACGAGCAATGGCCGTGCCAGTAGCGACGAAAGCCCGCGGCATCAGGCATTGCGGGCAGTGAGCGAACGTGCGCCAGCGCAGACGAATGTCGAAAAGGAGAGGCGAAACGAGGCGGGACGGGCAAAACTTGCACGGCGCGCGAAAGCCTTCGCGCGCCGCTTTTTACGCAAGCGATCCGCTCAGAATAGGCCGCGGAACGCCCAGAACAGCAGGCCCGCGAGCGCGATCGAAACCGGCAGCGTCAGGATCCACGCGAGCGCGAGGCTGCGCACGGTGCGCCATTGCAGGCCGGAGCCGTTCGCGGCCATCGTGCCCGCGACGCCCGACGACAGCACGTGCGTCGTGCTGACGGGCAAGCCGTAGACATCGGCGGCGCCGATGGTCAGCATCGCGACGAGTTCCGCCGACGCGCCTTGTCCGTACGTCAGATGCGTCTTGCCGATGCGCTCGCCGACCGTCACGACGATCCGCTTCCACCCGACCATCGTGCCCAATCCGAGCGCGACGGCGACGGCGACCTTCACCCACGTCGGGATGAACTTCGTCGCGTGGTCGAGCTGCTTCTTGTAGTTGCCGAGCACGGCGTCGTCGTCCTTGGAAAAGGCGGGCGCTTTCTGCTTCTCCATGATGCGCAGTGCCTCCGACGCGATGTACATCTCGTTGCGCACGTTGCGGACGTTGCCCTGCGGCACTTCGGCCATCGTTTGGCTCGGGCGGATCTGCGCTTCGATCGAGTCGACGACGCGCTTCAGCGACGCGATCGTGTCCGGCGCGAGCGTCTTCGTCTGCACGTATTTCTCGACCTGGGCGCGCGCGTCGGCGGCGGGCGGAGCGCCGTTGCTGTAGCGCTGCAATACGTCCGATGCGCTGCGGCTCACCGCGACGAACGTCTGCGTTTCGCTCGCCGTCACGGCCTTGTTCAGCGCGTAGGCGGTCGGCACGGTGCCGATCAGGATCAGCATGATGAGGCCCATGCCTTTCTGGCCATCGTTCGAGCCGTGCGCGAACGACACGCCCGTGCATGTCAGGATCAGCAGACAGCGGATCCAGAACGGCGGCGGCGTGTTCTTCTCCGGCTCTTTGTAGAGCGCGGGCACGCGCACGACGAGCTTCAGCACGTAAAGCAGAAAACCCGCGAGGATGAAGCCGACGAGCGGCGAAAACAGCAGCGACTTGCCGACGGACATCGCCTGGCTCCAGTCGACGCCCGACGTGCCGTTCGTGCCGTGCAACAACTGGTTCATGAGGCCGACGCCGATCACCGAGCCGATCAGCGTATGCGAACTCGACGACGGCAGGCCGAGCGCCCAGGTGCCGAGATTCCAGATGATCGCCGCGATGAGGAGCGCGAAGACCATCGCGAAGCCCTGCGAACTGCCGACGCCGATGATCAGTTCCACCGGCAGCAATTGCAGGATGCCGAACGCGACCGCGCCGCTCGAAATCAACACGCCGATGAAATTCCATGCTCCCGACCAGACTACCGCTAAGTTTGGCGTCAACGAGTGCGTGTAAATTACAGTGGCGACAGCATTCGCCGTGTCATGAAAACCGTTGACGAATTCGAAGCCGAGCGCAATCAGGAGCGCGACGCCGAGCAGAATGTATGGAAACGCCGACGATTCGCGCACCGGCGCGAGATCTTCGAGCAGATGCAGGACGCAGTACACCGCGCCCGCGCCGATGGCGAGCAGAAAGAGCAGTAGCGCGAGGCGTTGTCCGAGCGTGCGGCCCGTCTGGGATTGAGGAAAGGCAATCTGGTTCATGAACGCGTCCTTGGGGCTGGTCCTGCGCGAGGTCGTATCGGAAAGGTGAAAAAGCAGACGAGAAGCGTTTCAGAAGCTCAAATGGGCATGTTTCCCGGCGCGTGTGTCGATTTCATGAATCGGGAAACGGCAGCCATTTCGTATGAATTGACGGGCGGCGTCAGATCGCCCGGGGAGACTTCATGACGATGTGGATCGAGGTGACGCTGCACGCGCATCGATCGGACGATGGAGCCGAGGACGCGCTGCATCGCGTGGCCGCATTCGCGGGCGCGGAACCCGTCCGGACGCGCTTCACGACGCGCGAGATTCCGCTGAAAACGCCGCGATGGCGGTTGTCGATCGAAACGCTCGAGGGCGCGCGCACGCTGTGCGCCGTGCAAAAAGAGAGCGTGCCGATGCCCGGCTTCACGCGCTATCGGACTTTCGCGCGGCCCGCGGGTGAGGATCTGGCGGCGTCGCTGGTCGAATTCGCGCATGCCGACGACGCGCTCGCCGAGCCGCTCGCGAACGCGCATCGGGATATGGCGGCGGACTCGGAAGCCGGGCGCGAGATCGAACGCATCGAATGGCGCGTCGATGCCGGCGGCGCGGACATTCTCGCGTCGCTCGAAACTTCGGAAGAGGAACCGCCGATCTTGCGGCTCGCGGCGCCCGCGGTGAACGGCGCGCTGGACGCCGTCTTCGGGCTCGCTGGCGAGGTGATCGACGCCGCGCCGTTTTTCATCGCGCCGGACGACGAGCACGCATCGCAAGCGGAACCTGTGCATGCCGCGAAACTCGACCTGCCGCGCACGGCGACGCGCCGCGAAGCGTTCGTCGCCATCGCGGCGTCGGTGGCGGGGCAGTGGTTCGGCAACGCGGCCGCGTCGCGCGCGGGTCTGGGCGACGAGCACGTGCATCAGTTGCGCGTCGCGCAGCGTCGGCTGAAGACGCTGCTGAAGCTCTTTCGCGACGATATCGACGACACGTGGAATGCGTGCATCGCGCCCGATCTGAAGTGGTTCGGCGACCTGCTCGCCGATGCACGCGACTGGGACGTCTTCACCGACAGGACGCTGCCTGCCTACGCCGAATCGGACGACGACGCCACGCGCTGGCAACCGGTCATCGCCGCTGCGGACGTGAAGCGCCGCGTCGCGCGCGACAAGGTGCACGACGCGCTGGCGTCGAAGCGCCATGCACGCCTGATGCTCGCGTTCGTCGAATGGCTCGCGCGGTTCTCATCGCAGGAAGACGAGTCGCCGATGCGCTTTGTCAGCTTTGCCGAAAAACGCATCCGCAAGGACTACCGGCGTATCGCGCGCGCGCCCGATCTCGCGTCGCTCGAAGCGCATGAGCGGCATCGCGTCCGCATCCATGCCAAGCGCCTGCGATATGCGCTCGAATTCTTCCGCTCGGTGACGTCGCGGAGAACGCGTACCGACACGGCGAAGCTGCTCGGCGAATTGCAGACGGTGCTCGGCGAAGCAAACGATGCAGCCGTCGCCGCCGATCGGCTCGCGGCGCTCCCCGAAGCCACCGATTATCAGCGCGGTTTCGCGCGGGCCTGGGGTGCGGCGTCGGCGCGCAAGGACGCGCGCGAAGGCGAGCGGCTGCTGCGTTCGATGCACCGTCCGCGTGCGAAGGCATCGATATAATCCGTCCCATTGTTTCAGCACGATCACAGAGGCTAGAGATGAGTAAAACAGCACCGTCGAAGGTGCGCGATCCGCTGGAACTCGGTGGCTCCGTATGGCTGCGCAGCGGCACGGAGACGCTCGGGGGCGCGGCGCGCATTGCGCTTCTGGCCGCGATCCGCGACACGGGATCGATCACCGCCGCGGCGAAGGCCGTGGGCATGAGCTACAAGGGCGCGTGGGACGCCGTCGACACCATGAACAACCTTGCCGGCGAACCGCTCGTGACCAGCGCGGCGGGCGGCAAGGGCGGCGGCGGCACAACGCTCACGCCGTCAGCGTTGCGTCTCATCGACACGTATCACGCGATCGAACGCGAGCATCGGAAATTTCTGGAACGGGCGGGCGCGGCCATCGAAGGCTTCGCCCACGATTGGGAACTGATCGGAAGATTGGGAATGAAAACAAGCGCACGCAACCAACTGGCCGGCAAGGTGACGAAGGTCACGCGTGGAGCGGTGAACGACGAAATCGAACTCGGCTTGCCCGGCGGGCAGACGATCGTCGCGGTCGTCACGCACGAGAGCACGCAGGCGCTGGGCCTGAAGGAAGGCAGCGATGCGTTCGCGCTTATCAAGGCGTCGTGGGTCATGCTGATGGAAGACACCGGCGCAAAGCTGTCGGCGCGCAACCAGTTGCGTGGCACGGTTGCCAGTCTGACGAAGGGCGCGGTGAACGCGGAGGTTTCGCTGTCGCTCGACGGCGGCACGACCATCACCGCGATCATCACGAACCAGAGCGCGGACACGCTCGGCCTGACGCAAGGTCAGAAGGCCGTTGCGGTGATCAAGGCGTCGAGCGTGATTATCGGCGTGAACGATTAAGGCATCATGCAGTGAACGCAGCGGCCGCGTCAGGCGGCCGCGCGGTCGTCCTGCGGCAGTTCAGTGCGGCGTTCCGGCGCGCGAAATTTCTTCGACTTCCAGCTTGCCCGCACATACGGACGCTCATGGCCCGACAGCCCGAGCGCGATTTCCGTGATCCATTGCTGCGTCGGCACGGGCACGCCGTGCAGCGCCACGACGACCGCCGCGAGACTCGCGGCGACGGGCGCCGGCGCGAGCCTGCCGGACTCGGCGCGCCACGTGAACCACACGAACGCGAGCGCGACGACCGCGCCGAGCGCGCAACCAGCGACCACTTCCGATACCGAATGCGCGTCGAGCACGACGCGCGACACGCCCACCCATACGCCCAGCAACAGACCGAGCGCGACGCCGATGGCGCGCCACGCGCCGCGCGCCGGCAACAGCGCGACGAAAATCGCGACGGGCAGCACCGCTGTGGACATCAGCGCATGTCCGCTGACGCCGGTGAAGTCGAGATGGCGCACGCCGATACCCCAGCCGATAAACGCGATCTTGCTCAACGCGACGAGGCCGCTCGCCGCGCCGAGCAGTGCGAGCCACGCGACAGAATATTTCCATCGATAGCCGACGGCGAGCCATGCGGCGACGATGAGGGCCACCGGCCCCATCACGCCGACGCTGCCGAGCGCGGTCACGGAGATCCAGGCGGAAACGGGTAGGTCTACGGTCATTGGTTTTCTGGGAATAAGGGTTGCTGCAGTGCGGCAGCGGCGAGGGGGCCGTTCTGCCGGCGGCTGGCGCTTCGACACGCTGCCGCAAATTCGCTCCAGTATAACGCTTGGGAACATACTGAATTATCCGACATTGCTTAAAGCGAGTTGACGGTTACATCGCGTAACTATCGTCTAATTTCGGGTATCTTCGCGATTTGCTGTTAATTCATCCCGAGATCTGTACGCTCAAGGCAGGTAATCCAGCCGTTTTGATGTTATTGTGCAATGCACAACACGGCGCGCGTTTTCGTCGCGCCATCCCATTGCATGAAGTGGAGGACCCAGCCGAAATGTCCAAAAGCCTTACCAAGCTCTGGTTGCGCGGCTTGAGACGCCTGGTCGCCGGCCAAGTCGAAGCGATCCGCACACCCAAGCCCCGTGCGGCGGCCAAGCCCGCGCGCGCGAAAACCGTCAAGTCGAAACTGAAATCGGGGGCGTCTGCGAAGGCGGCAACAGCGCCCCGCGCCAGCGCGCGTCCCGTGCCGCGCGAATCGCGTGTGCGTCCGCGCGCGTCGGCGTGGGCGCGCGGGAAGTGGGCGCGCTCGTATCATTCGGCCCCGCCGACGAGCGGCCGCTTCGTCAATCACATGTCGTACGCGCTCTATCTGCCGCCGAAAGCCGGGTCCGAGCCGGTTCCGCTCGTGGTCATGCTGCACGGTTGCAAGCAGAACGCCGACGAATTCGCGCAAGGCACGCGCATCAATCTGCTTGCCGATCGATACGGATTCGCGGTGCTGTATCCCGAGCAATCGAAGCACGATCACGCGCATCGCTGTTGGCGCTGGTATGACGATTCCGGTAGCGCCGGCGGTGGCGAAGCTGCGTCCGTCGTCTCGCTGGTGAACGCGATGGTCGAGCAGCACGATCTGGATCCGGAGCGCGTCTATCTTGCGGGCATGTCCGCCGGTGCGGGACTCGCGGCGCTGCTCGCCGTGCGTTATCCGCACGTGTTCGCGGCCGTCGGCCTGCACTCGGGCGTGGTGTTCGGCGAGGCGCGTTCGGCCATCGGCGCGATGGACGTCATGCGCCGCGGCGCGCGCAGCGATCCCGTCACGCTCATCGACGCGGCTGTCGACGTTCGCGATTATCCGGGCATGCCGGCGATCATCGTGCACGGAGAACTGGATTCGGTGGTCGCGGCCGCGAACGCCGAGCAGCTCGCCAAGCAGTTTCTGCGGCTGAACGGCTTCATCGACGCCGCAGGCAATCGCCGCGCGGGCGAGGCGCGCGAGGAAGCGCATCCGGATGGTGTCGTGACGGACTATTTCAAGAACGGCCGACGCGTGGTGAAGACGTCGATCGTGCGCGGCCTGGGCCATTCATGGGCCGGCGGCGACGATACCGTCGCTTTCCACTCGTCCAAAGGACCGGATTCTTCAGCGGTGATGTGGGAGTTTTTCAAGCACCAGCGGCGTCCGAGCGAGGCCGCGCGCGATGCGTACGTCGCCTGACGCCGGGCGCGCGGTGTTGCAGGTGTTGCAATTTAGTCTTTAGTATCAGCGTTCTAGCGATTAGGGCTGGCGTTGGATCAGGGATTACCCTATAATCCGCTTCATAGGTAGTAACCCCAGTATTCAAGCGAGGCCCACCATGTTCCTGCTCAGCCGCATTTTCCTGTTCCTGACCAAATCCGCCGATGAACGCGATCGCGCGCGCGACGACGCTTATCTCGCCGAAGCCACGGACATCTACGATCTCGAATATCGTATGAAGAAGCTGGATCAGCGTGCTACGGCGCGTCACCCGGCGTGGATGTCGAACTAAGCTCTGCCTTCGACGGTTCTCGAACATGCCGGCCTTTTAGGCCGGCATTTTTGTTTCCGCTCGCGTCGTCTCAGACGAGCTTCACGCGCACATCCACGTTGTTGCGTGTCGCGTTCGAGTACGGGCAAACCTTGTGTGCTGCATCGACCAATGCCTGAGCGTCGGGCGCGTCGAGGCCCGGCAGCGACACGCGCAGCTCGATATCGAGCTTGAATCCGCCTGCATCGTTGGGACCGACGCCCACGTCCGCCGTTACGCTTGTATCGGCCGGCACTGCGCGCTTTTGCTGACCCGCGACGAACTTCATCGCTGAGAGAAAGCAGGCGGAATAGCCCGCAGCGAACAATTGCTCGGGATTCGTACCCGGTGCGCCCGTTCCGCCCAGTTCCTTCGGCGCGCTCAACTTCACATTCAATTGCTCGTCCGAGGAAATGGCGCGGCCATCGCGTCCGCCGGTGCTGGTTGCCGTCGCCTTGTACAGGATGCTCATCGTTTCTCTCCTTATGTTTCGGTAGTCAGATCAATGTTGCGTTCACCACGGCGTAAATATATCGCGCTATTAATTAGTGTGCAAATTAAAATTCGACGATGGGGCCGTTAGCGTGTTGCTATCGGTTCGGATCAGTTGTCGATGTACTCGCCGAGGGAGGCGCGCAGCCGCACCAGATCGTTGCGCAGACGCAGCATCGCGTCGATGTCCGAACCGGAGGCGCAGTAGATTTCGCTGGGAATCGCGCGGGCGGCTTGTTTCAGCGCGGCGCCGGCGTCGGTCAGTCGGATGTGAACCTGGCGCTCGTCTTCCACGCCGCGCACGCGCTCGACATAGCCCTGCGCTTCGAGACGCTTGAGAAGCGGTGTCATCGTCGCGGAATCGAGCGAGAGACGCGCGGCGATTTCCTTGACCGTGAGGTCGTCGGATTCCCAAAGCACGAGCATCGCCAGGTATTGCGGATACGTCAGCCCGAGCTTCTCCAGCAGCGGCTTGTACGCCTTCGTCATCGCGAGCGAAGTCGAATAGAGCGCGAAGCACAACTGCTGATCGAGTTCGAGCGGAAACTCAGGCAAAACGTTTGACGAGGTCATGACAGAGGCGCGGCGAAAGGCCGGGATGGCCGATCTCGCTAGTGTACGTGCAATGCTTCGCGCACGAATCATCGCCGCGCCCGTTCGAAGAGCGCGGCATCCGGTCAAGCCTTGGGCGTGCCCGGTGCGTCGGGAATGTCCGGCGAATCGGGGGACTGCACGCCGAAACAGCCGCGATAAGTCGCGTAGAACGAGCAATACAGCGCGGTCGTGACGATGATCGATGCCGGCATCAGCACCGCGAGCGCCATTTCCTGTCCCACGCCGAGCGCCTGCATCAGCGTGGTCAGGCCGAACGAGACCGCGAGCGCGATCACGATCCACAGCACGCCGTAAAAAATGAACGCGCCGCGATTGCGCCAGCACGAGACGAGGCTGAAGAACAGCGCCTTCGCGGGCGGCACGTCGTGCCACGCGACGAGGATCGGCGCGAACCAGAACAGCATCGCGATCGGGACATAGCACGCCATCGCGACGAGCACCGCGAGCGGACTGAAGCTCGCGGCAACCGTTTCCGGATCGCCGCTCGGGCCGTCGCCCATCATGATGCGGAGCAGCGTGCCGCCATCCACGAGCGCCGACGCCATGAAGATGACCATCATCGCGACGATGTACAGCGCGCCCAGCGCGAGCAGCCTGCGCGCGACGACGCTGCCGTACGAGCGGAATCCGTCGACGAGAATGGTCGGCCAGACGGGCTTGCCCGCGATCGTGTTGCGGCACGCCGCCATGAAGCCGACCGCGACCCCCGGAATGAACAGCAGCGGCAGCAACGGGCCGACGAGCGGCACACGGGAGATCAGCGTCATCACGAACAGATACGCGAAGAACACCGTGAGGAAGGCAAACGGGTTGCGGCGGAACAGCCAGATGCCCTGACGGAACCACACGTAGCCGGTCTTGGCCGGAACTTCGATCAGTCGCATGTTGCTGGTTATCGATTGGCGGGAGAAGCGGCTTTGACGCGTTCGCGCAGAATGCGTTCGAAATGGCCGGGATCGTGCGCTTTGAGCATTTGGGCTTCGCGCGGGCGATGAAAGTCGAAAAGGCGCGAAACCCAGAAGCGCATCGCGCCGGCGCGCAGCATGTCGTTCCAGTGACGCTCTTCGGCGGGCGTGAACGGACGCACCGTCTGATAGGCGCGCAGCATCGCATCGACGCGCGCGGGATCGAGCACGCCGGTGGCGAGATCGATGCACCAGTCGTTGACCGTTACGGCGACATCGAACAGCCACTTGTCGACGCCCGCGAAGTAGAAGTCGAAGAAACCGCCGAGGCGCGCGTGCTCGCGGCCGTGCGCGAACAGCACGTTGTCGCGGAACAGGTCGCAATGGCACGGGCCTTCCGGCAGCGACGCGTAATCCGCCGAGCCGAAAAATTCAGCCTGATGCGCGAGTTCGTCTTCGAACAATGCCCGCTGCTCGCCGCTTAAAAATTCGGCGATCGACGGCGCCTTCTGCTGCCACCATGAAAGGCTGCGCAGATTCGGCTGATGCTGCGCAAAGTCGCGCCCCGCGAGATGCATGCGCGCGAGCATCTGCCCCACTTCGATGCAATGCGCGGACGTCGGCGCGAGTTCGGGCGCGCCTTCGAGCTTCGTCACGATCGACGCGGGCTTGCCATGCAGCATGCCGAAGAGCGAGCCGTCGCGGCGCGGCATCGGATCGGGCACGGGCACGCGATGCGAAGCCAGATGGCGCATCAGATCGAGATAGAACGGCAGTTGCGTTGCCGTGAGATTCTCGAAGATCGTGAGCACGTACTCGCCGTGCGTCGTCGTGAGAAAGAAATTGCTGTTCTCGATGCCCGACTGGATGCCGCGAAATTCGACGACATCGCCGAGATCGTAGTCTTGCAGCCAGTCGCCGAGGTCGGCGTTGGTGACGGGAGTGAAGACGGCCATGCGGGAAACGTCGGTCAGGTTGGACGGCCAGGAAGAGGCCGGTGAACGGTGGCGCCGGGCATGCAGCCACGGTGCCGCGACCCGCCCGGAAAGAGCGGGTCCGAAGCCATCTTTAAGTGATCAGTAATGCAGGTTGATCGACGGCAGGCGCGTACTGGCCTTGCCGTTGTCGCGCACTTGCGGCGACGTGTCGGCGGGCGCGCTCATCTGATAGCGCGTGCCGAAATTGGAACGCACGTCGATTTCGACGGGCTTGCCCTTGTCGCGGAATTCGGTGATCTCGGTGCCGTTGGTGCTCAGCTCGTGATAGCTCGGTGTGCGCGGCGGCGAAATCTCGACTTTCGAGCTGACGTTCGCGGGCGGACGGTTGATGGATTTCAGATCGGGCAGGCCCGCCGCTTCTTCCGGCGACATTTTCTGCACCGCCGGTTGGGGTTCTGCGTTCGCGGCTTGCTGCGCCGGCTGCGCGAATGCGCCGAAGCTTGCTGCGGCGAGGACTGCCGCGGCGGCGGCGCAAAGGTGCGGCTTCATGATGGTTCTCCAGGCGATGGCCGGATTCTAACAAAACGGTTGCTGACTGAGCGGCGCGCGCGCAGCCAACGCCTTATTTTGCGCCGCTTTCGCGAAATTTGACTTCGAACGTCAAAAACGTGTTGCGAGGTGTGATCGCACGCACTCACGTGAGGAGGGACTTCATGGTCCGCACATTCTTCCGTGTTAATGTCGATTCATTACGAGGGCATCGAAGAAAGACACAAGATCATGACAAACGACCGGACTCAAAGCACGCAGGGCACGCCTGCCAACGATTTTCCGACCGAATCCTTCGAAGATCCCGCTGCGGCGGTCGCGCGTCTGTCGGCGATCTATGAAGCGAATACCGCATTTCTGCGCGATGCATTCGCGCGCTATCGCCGCAACGAGCAGTTCACGCATCGCGTGCGCGCGTGCTATCCGTTCGTGCGCGTGCGTACCGAGCTCAACTCGCAGATCGATTCGCGGCGCTCATATGGCTTCGTGGCGGGGCCGGGCATCTACGAAACGACGCTGACGCGTCCCGATCTTTTCGGCGATTACTATCGCGAGCAATTGCGACTGCTGACGAAGAACCATCACGTCGGGCTCGAAGTCGGTGTGTCGGCGCATCCCATTCCGATTCACTTCGCGTTCGCGGAAGGCATCCATCTCGAAGGCGATCTCGATCGCGACCGGCTGCTCGCGATGCGCAATATCTTCGATACGCCCGACCTCGCGCTGCTCGACGATCGCATCGTCAACGGCACGTACGAGCCGGGGCCGGGCGAGCCGCACCCGCTTGCTCTCTTCACGGCCGCGCGCGTCGATTTCTCGCTGCATCGGCTGAGGCATTACACGGCCACGTCGCCCACGCACTTCCAGAATTACGTGCTGTACACGAACTACCAGTTCTATATCGACGAGTTCGTGAAGCTCGGCCGCACGATGATGTCGCGCGCCGACGACGAGGAAACGCGCGCGTATCGCAGCGCGTATTCATCGTTCGTCGAACCGGGCGATGTCGTCACGTACAACGCGAATCTCGGCGAGCAGCCGGAGGAAGGCGCGCAGCCCGCGCGTCTGCCGCAGATGCCCGCGTATCACCTGAAACGCGCGGACGGCAGCGGCATCACGATGGTGAACATCGGCGTGGGGCCGTCGAACGCGAAGACGATCACGGATCACATCGCGGTGCTGCGTCCACATGCGTGGATCATGCTCGGACATTGCGCGGGGCTGCGCAATACGCAGCGTCTCGGCGATTACGTGCTGGCGCACGGCTATGTGCGCGAGGATCACGTTCTCGATGACGATCTGCCGCTTTGGGTGCCGGTGCCTGCGCTCGCGGAAGTGCAGGTTGCGCTGGAGCGCGCGGTGGCGCAGGTGACGCAGCTCGAAGGCGTCGAACTGAAGCGCGTGATGCGTACGGGCACCGTCGCGAGCGTCGATAACCGCAACTGGGAGTTGCGCGATCATCGCGAGCCGGTGCGGCGTTTGTCGCAAAGCCGCGCGGTGGCGCTCGATATGGAGAGTGCGACGATTGCGGCCAATGGATTCAGATTCCGCGTGCCGTACGGAACGCTGCTATGCGTGTCCGATAAGCCGCTGCACGGTGAATTGAAGCTGCCGGGAATGGCGGATCAGTTCTATCGCGCGCAGGTGGATCAGCACTTGCAAATCGGCGTCAAGGCGATGGAACTGCTGCGCGAGAATGGGTTGTCGAAGCTGCATTCGCGGAAGTTGCGCAGCTTCGCGGAAGTGGCGTTTCAATGATGCCTTCTGCGTGAGACGATGCGAGCGGTTCATGAAACCGCTCGCATCGAGTCTCGATTAAAGATAGAACATCCGATCCTCATCCGACTTGCTCTCAGCCGGCTGTTCGACCGATTCCTCGCGATCCTCATAGAAGCGCAACACGGCTTCGAGCACCTGATCCGGATCGTCGATGACTTGCATCAGGTCGAGATCCTTTTCGCTGATGACGCCGTTGGTCAGCAACGTGTTCTTGAACCAGTCGAGCAGGCCGGCCCAGAACTCCGCGCCGACGAGCACGATCGGAACGTGACGTGACTTCTTCGTCTGGATGAGCGTGAGCACTTCCGCGAGCTCGTCCAGCGTACCGAAGCCGCCCGGCATCACCACGACCGCGTCCGAGTTCTTCACGAACGTGACCTTGCGCGTGAAGAAGTGACGGAAGCGGAGCGAAATGTCCTGCCACTGATTGCCCGATTGCTCGTGCGGCAACTCGATGTTCAAGCCGACCGAAGGCGACTTGCCCGCGTGCGCGCCTTTATTCGCCGCTTCCATGATGCCCGGCCCGCCGCCGGATATGACGGCGAAGCCCGCGTCGGAGAATTTCTGCGCGATTTCGATCGTGAGCTGATAGTACGGCGACTCCGGTTTCAGACGCGCCGAACCATAGATGCTGATGGCAGGGCGGATCTCCGAGAGGTACTCGGTCGCCTCGATAAACTCTGCCATAATCGTGAACATCTGCCACGATGCGCGAGCCTTCTTGGCCGTCGCGCGCTCTTGATCTGCGAGCGATCGCAGACTCGGAATCACTTTTCTCTTGTTCATAATGCCTGAAGAACTAAGTCTTGAAGGTAAGACCCTGCTATTGGTCGACGGTTCTAGTTACTTGTACCGGGCCTACCATGCAATGCCGGACTTGCGAGGCCCCGACGGCGGGCCCACCGGCGCTCTGTATGGAATGATCAACATGCTGCGGCGCTTGCGGCGCGAAATCAATGCAGAGTATAGCGCGTGCGTATTTGATGCCAAAGGCAAGACTTTCCGCGACGACTGGTACGCCGACTACAAGGCCAACCGCCCTTCGATGCCCGAAGACCTCGCGAAGCAGATCGAGCCGATCCACGTCGCCGTGCGCGCGCTCGGCTGGCCGCTCGTGATGATCGAGCGCGTCGAGGCGGACGACGTCATCGGCACGCTCGCGGTCGAAGCCGAAAAGCGCGGCATGAAGGTGATCGTGTCGACGGGCGACAAGGATCTGGCTCAACTCGTGACGGATCATGTCACCCTCATCAATACGATGACCAACGAAACGCTCGACCGCGCCGGCGTGCTCACGAAGTTCGGCGTGCCACCGGAGCGCATCGTCGACTATCTGTCGCTCATCGGCGATACCGTCGACAACGTGCCGGGGGTCGAAAAATGCGGTCCCAAGACAGCGATCAAATGGCTCACGCAATACGAAACCCTTGATGGCATCGTAGAGCATGCGAACGAGATCAAGGGTGCGGTAGGAGACAATCTGCGCAAGGCTCTGGACTTCCTGCCGATGGCGCGAAAGCTCGTTACCGTGCACACGGAATGCGACCTCACATCGCAAATCGAATCGATCGATGCGACGCTTCAATCGCGTCCCGAGTCGCGCGACGAACTGCGCGACGTGTTCCTGCGTCACGGCTTCAAGACGTGGCTGCGCGAAGTCGAAATCGCCGATGCCGTCGAAGGCCCGACCGATACGCCGCCCGCCGAAGTCACCGAAATCGTGCATCACTACGAGACGGTGCAGACATGGGAGCAGTTCGATGCGTGGCTCGAGCGCATCAATGAAGCGGAGCTCACATCGTTCGATAGCGAAACCACGTCGCTCGATCCGATGACCGCGCAGATCGTCGGCATGTCGTTCTCGGTCGAGCCGGGGCATGCGGCGTACATTCCGGTCGCGCATCGCGGGCCGGACGCGCCCGAGCAACTGCCGCGCGACGAAGTGCTCGCGAAACTCAAGCCGTGGCTCGAAGATGCATCGAAGAAAAAGGTCGGGCAGCATCTGAAGTACGACGAGCAGGTGCTCGCCAATTACGGCATCGAAATGCGCGGCGTCGAGCACGACACGCTGCTGCAATCGTACGTGCTGGAATCGCATCGTCCGCACGACATGGACAACCTCGCGTTGCGTCATCTCGGCGTGAAGACGATCAAGTACGAAGACGTCGCGGGCAAGGGCGCATCGCAGATCGGCTTCGATGAAGTGCCGCTCGACAAAGCCTCCGCGTATGCGGCCGAAGACGCCGATATCACGTTGCGTCTGCATCAGGCGCTCTATCCGCAAGTGGCGCAGGAGGAAGGCTTGTTGCGCGTGTATCGCGACATCGAAATGCCGACTTCGCGCGTGCTGCGCAAGATGGAACGAAACGGAGTCCTGATCGATCGCGAACGGCTCGAAGCGCAGAGCAACGAGATTGCGAAGCGGCTCATCGATTTGCAGGCGCAGGCGTACGAATTCGCGGGCGGCGAGTTCAATCTCGGCTCGCCGAAGCAAATCGGCCAGATCTTCTTCGAGAAGCTGCAATTGCCGGTCGTGAAGAAAACGCCGAGCGGCGCGCCTTCCACCGATGAAGAAGTGCTGCAGAAGCTCGCCGAAGACTATCCGCTGCCGAAGGTGCTGCTCGAGCATCGCGGGCTGTCCAAGCTCAAGTCCACTTACACGGACAAGCTGCCGCGCATGGTCAACGCATCGACGGGACGCGTGCATACGAACTATGCGCAGGCCGTCGCGGTGACGGGGCGCTTGTCGTCGAACGAGCCGAACTTGCAGAACATTCCGGTGCGAACGGGCGAAGGGCGGCGCATTCGCGAAGCGTTCATCGCATCGCCGGGCTGCAAGATCGTATCGGCGGATTACTCGCAGATCGAGCTGCGCATCATGGCGCACATTTCCGGCGACGAATCGCTGATGCGCGCGTTCAGGGAAGGCGAAGACGTGCACCGGGCGACGGCGTCGGAAGTGTTCGGCGTCACGCCGCTCGAAGTCGACAACGATCAGCGCCGCATCGCGAAGGTCATCAACTTCGGCCTGATCTATGGCATGAGCTCGTTCGGGCTCGCGTCGAATCTCGGCATCACGCGCGATGCGGCGAAGCTTTATATCGACCGCTATTTCGCGCGTTATCCCGGCGTTGCCGCGTACATGGAAAATACGCGCGTGATCGCGAAGGCGAACGGCTTCGTCGAAACTGTGTTCGGCCGGCGTCTGTGGCTGCCCGAGATCAATGGCGGCAGCGGGCCGCGCCGTCAGGCGGCGGAGCGCGCGGCGATCAACGCGCCGATGCAGGGCACCGCCGCCGATCTCATCAAGCTCTCGATGATCGCGGTGCAGGACTGGCTCGAAGCGTCGGGCATCGGCGCGAAGATGATCATGCAGGTGCACGACGAACTCGTGCTCGAAGTGCCCGAAGAGGCGCTGCCCGAGGTCAGGAAGCGCTTACCTGAACTGATGTGCGGCGTCGCGAAGCTGAAAGTGCCGCTCGTCGCGGAAGTGGGCGTCGGCACCAACTGGGAAGAAGCGCACTGAAATTCCCGGTGCAAGGACATATGCGCGGATGTCGCATATGTCCGACATGTTGGTGACTCGCTTGTGACTGTCACCGAAGCTCCGCACAATGTTTCAATCGAGGAAGATAAGCACGAAGGCCGATCGAATATAAAAGCACAGGGAGAGTTCCATGCATCGCTTCATCATCATCGGCGGAGGCGCAGGCGGCCTCGAACTCGCAACTCGTCTCGGCGACCGTTTCGGCTCGACGGATTCCAAAACGCCGCCGAAAGCGCAAGTCACGCTCGTCGACCGCAACCCGACGCATATCTGGAAACCGCTCCTGCATGAAGTCGCGGCGGGCAGCATGGATCCCTTCACGCAGGAACTCGAATACGCGGCACAAGCCCTGTGGCACGGCTTCGAGTTTCAGCAGGGCGAACTCGTCGGACTGAATCGGGCGGCGAGGCGCATCACGATCGGCGCGTTGCGCGACGAAGAAGCCGGCGAACTGCTGCCCGAGCGCGAGTTGGAGTACGACACGCTCGTCATCGCGATCGGCAGCACGACGCATTTCTTCGGCGTCGAAGGCGCGCAGCAGAATTCGATCGCGCTCGATACCGTCGGTCAGGCGGAGCTCTTCCGCAAGCGCCTGATCGCGGCCTGCATGCGCGCGGAGCATTTCGCACCGGAACCCGTCGCGGCGGGCGTGGACGAAGTCGACGAAGAGCCCGGCGTCGATCCCGTGCCGCGCATTCAGGTGGCGATCGTCGGCGCGGGCGCGACGGGCGTCGAATTGTCGGCGGAATTGCGCAATACCGCGCAAGTGCTTTCCGCATACGGCTTGCACAAGCTCGATCCGAAGCACGATATCGGCATCGTGCTGATCGAGGCCGGGCCACGCATTCTGCCCGCATTGCAGGAACGCGTGTCCAGCGCGACGGCGGAACTGCTGATGAAGCTCGGCGTAAAGCTGATGACGGGCGAAACCGTCGCGCAGGTCTCGCGCGACACGATCCGCACGGCGAGCGGCAAGACGATTCGCGCGGATCTCACAGTCTGGGCGGCGGGCATCAAGGCGCCCGCGATTCTCAACAATCTCGACGGACTTCCGACCAATCGTCTCGGCCAGCTCGTCGTGCGCCGCACGCTGCAAACCGAAACCGACGAGAACGTCTTCGCGCTCGGCGATTGCGCCGCGTGTCCGTGGCCCGGCAACGAGCGCAACGTTCCGCCGCGCGCGCAGGCCGCGCATCAGCAGGCGAGCTTCCTCTTCAAGTCGTTCGAGCGGATGTTGCAGGGCAAGCCGTTGCCCGAGTACACGTATCGCGATTTCGGCTCGCTGGTGTCGCTCGGCCATTACAGCGCGGTCGGCAATCTGATGGGCGGGTTGATCGGCGGCAACATGCTGATCGAAGGCCTCTTCGCGCGCTTCATGTACATGTCGCTGTATCGCCTGCATGTGGCCGCGCTGCACGGCTATGCGCGCATGGTGCTCGATACTGTCGCGCACTGGCTGCGCCGTTCCACCGCCCCGCGTGTCAAGCTGCACTGACGGAACAGATCCGCTGCGCCGTTCGTTTAAAGCTGTTTAGAATGAGCGGCGCGCTTAATGCATAACGCGCGTTCATCGTCGTGCAGCGCCGCGCGTCGTGACGCCTTGATCGCGTCGCGCGGATTTCAACGATCCTCGCCGTCGCGCGATCGAGTACGCGCCGCGACGGCATTGCCGCGGGAGCTTCGTATGCTAGACCCTGAAGTCGACAGCCTCATTCCGCACGTCCCGTTCAACCGACGCAATTTCATCAAGGCGACCTTCGGCACCGGCTTCGCGGCCGCCGTGCTGCCGGTGTCCGCGCAAACCGTTCACACCGACAGCGATGGGCTGGAAGCCGGCGCCATCGGCATACGCGGCGCGGATGGCACGCTCGTGCCGGCGTACCGCGCGCAGCCCAAAGGCAAGACGCATTTGCCGGTCATCATCGTGATTCACGAGATTTTCGGCGTGCACGAGCATATCGCCGACGTCTGCCGGCGCTTCGCCAAGCAGGGGTATCTCGCCATCGCGCCGGATCTCTACACGCGTCAGGGCGATGCATCGGCCTACAAGTCGATGCAGCAGCTCAACGAACAACTCGTGTCGAAAGTGCCCGATGCACAAGTGATCTCCGACATCGATCAGACGGTCAAATGGGCGGGCGAGCATGGCGGCGATCCGAAGCGCGTCGGCATTACCGGGTTTTGCTGGGGCGGGCGCATCACCTGGCTCTATGCCGAGCACAATCCCAATGTGAAGGCGGCCGTGGCGTGGTACGGACGGCTCGTCGGCAACAAGACCGAAAACACGCCGGCCAATCCGATCGACCTCGCGAGCCAGCTCAAAGTGCCGGTGCTCGGCCTATATGGCCGGCAGGATCAGAGCATCCCGCAGGATACGATCGAGCAGATGAAACAGGCGCTCGCGAACGACCCGCCGCCCGCGAAAGACTCGCAGTTCGTCGTGTACGACGACGCGCCGCATGCGTTCTTCGCGGATTATCGGCCGAGCTATCGCAAAGCCGACGCCGAGGACGGATGGAAGCGCGCGCTCGCGTGGTTCCGCGAGCACGGCGTCAAATAACGGCGTTCACGGATTCGGGCCGGTCGCGACGGGCCGGCCCGGATCGGCGCTCCACTCGCTCCACGAGCCGGGATAGAGCGCCGCGCCGTGCAGGCCGGCGATCTCCATCGCGAGCGCGTTATGGCATGCCGTCACGCCCGAGCCGCATTGCAGGACGACGCGGTCCGCCGGCGTCGTGCCGACGAGCGAACCGAACGCCTCGCGCAGTTCGTGCGCGGTCTTGAAGCGGCCTTCCGCCGTCAGATTGTTCTTGAAAAAGTGATTCAGCGCGCCGGGAATGTGCCCGCCGACAGGATCGATCGTCTCATTCTCGCCGCGGTAACGATCGGCGGCGCGCGCATCGATCAGCAGATGATCGCGCGTGCCGATGCTGCGCTCGATCGCCGGGGCGTCGATCGTCACCTGAAGCGGCGCGCCGGCCTTGAACGTGCCCTGCGTCTTCGGCGGTACGGCGGTATCGAGCGGATTGCCCGCGGCTTCCCAGGCCTGCAGGCCGCCGTCGAGCAACGCGACGGAATCGTGCCCGAGCCAGCGCAGCAGCCACCAGAGACGCGCGGCGTACATGCCGCCGTGGGCATCGTACGCGACTACTTGCTGGCCCTCGTTCAGGCCGAAGCTGGCCAGTTTGGCGACGAGCGCGGCGCGCTCCGGCAGCGGATGACGCCCGTTCGTGCCCGTCTTGACGCCGGACAGATCTCGATCCAGATGAAGATAGTGCGCGCCGGGAATATGCCCTTGCGCATAGGCCGCTTCGCCGGATTCGGGCGCGGCCAGATCGAAGCGGCAATCGAAGACGAGCATGCTGCCGGGCGCGGCGGCGAGCCGTTCGGCGAGATTCGCCGCCGAGATGAGCGTGGTGTAGTGGGTGTGCGGCATGACGGCTCCTGTGCGTCGCTCATGTGCGAGACTTGAACCGTTAGTCTAAACAAAAAGGCGGGCCTGAAAGCCCGCCTTTTCGTAACTCTGGCCGAACGGCCTATATCAGATCGCGCCGAGCTGATGCCGCAAGAACTCGTGGAAGTGCTGCATGCCGGATTCCATCGGGCTCTGATACGGCCCGACCTGATTCTCGCCGCGCGACATCAGCGCGCGCCGGCCCGCGTCCATGCGCTCGCCGATTTCGTCGTCCTCACGCGCGGTTTCCATATACGCAGCGCGCTCGGCCTCGATGAACTCACGCTCAAAAAGCGCGATTTCCTCGGGGTAATAGAACTCGACGATGTTCGTCGTCTTCTGCGTGCCTTGTGGAATCAGCCACGAGACGATCAGCACATGCGGATACCACTCGATCATCAGACCGGGGTAATACACCATCCAGATCGCACCGAACTCGGGCGGCGCGCCGTTGCGAAAGCGCAGGACTTCGTCGTGCCACTTGCGATACGTCGGGCTGCCCGGCTTTTCCAAGTTCTTGTGGACGCCCACGGTCTGGACGCTGTACCAGTCGCCAAATTCCCACTCGAGGTTGTCGCACGACACGAAGCTGCCGAGTCCCGGATGGAACGGCGCGACGTGATAGTCCTCGAGATAGACTTCGATGAACGTCTTCCAGTTGTAATTGCACTCGTGCACTTCGACGTGATCGAACATGAAGCCCGAGAAGTCGAAGTGCTTTGCGGTGCCAAGCCGCGCGAGATCCGCGGCGACGTTGCGGCCCTCCGATTCGAAGAGCAGGCCTTGCCAGTTCTGCAGCGAAGTCTTGCCGAGGTTCAGGCAAGGCTTGTCCGCGAAATGCGGCGCGCCGAGCAGTTGACCGTTGAGATCGTAGGTCCAGCGATGCAGCGGGCAGACGATGTTGTCCGCGCTGCCGCGGCCATTGAGCATGATCGCCTGGCGATGGCGGCACACGTTGGACAGCAGTTCGATATTGTTCTGCTGATTGCGGACGAGCACGCGCCCTTCGCCTTCGCCCGGAAGCGCGAAATAGTTGCCCGCTTCGGGAACCATGAGTTCGTGCCCGACGTAGCGTGGACCTTGCTTGAAAAGTGTGTCGAGTTCGCGCGTAAGAAGCGCTTCGTCAAAGTAAGCCGTGACTGGCAGCTGACTGTGAATGGCGTTCAGCTGCAATGCATTGCTCAGATTGGACATTCCCACTCCCGTTAAGACGTGAAAGCAGTGAACAACCCAACCATCGAAGATTCGATTTAGGGAGCCCGCGATTATACCGAAATCCGCATCCTTGGGGTGCTTAAGGTCTTGATTTGGGTATAAATTGTCGCGAGAGTTCCTCGCAATCGTTGCGCCCGCGCGCTTGAATCGCACGTTCCTTCCCGATTGGCGGAGAATCCGGCAAAGCAATCTCGACGGTCCCGCGTGGACGGGATGCGGGTCGAAAATTTGGCTTTTGCCGTAGAATGTGCGACTTGGTTCCAAAAATTCAATTGCACATCCACGATTCATGGCGAAGACCGCTGTCCAGGAAACAGGCGAGCAAACCGGCGCAAGCGCACAGAGCGCGGACGCCGCCCCGCTTCCCGAGAATTACGAGGCGGCGCTGGCAGAACTCGAATCGCTCGTCGCGCGCATGGAAGAGGGCGCGCTGAGCCTCGAGGAATCGCTTGCGGCATACCGCCGCGGCGCAGCGCTTGTCGGCTTTTGCCAACAGCAACTCGAAAAAGTTGAGCAGCAGGTACGCGTTCTCGATGGCGAGACGCTCAAACCGTTGCCCGCCGAGGTGCAGCGCGCCACGCAGGGTGCCGGAGCGACGAACGACGACGGGGACGACGACCTATGACCTTCGAACAATGGATGCGCGCGACGCTCGATCGCGTCGAGACGGCGCTGGAACACTATCTTCCGGGCACGGACGTCGCGCCGGCGCGCCTGCACGAAGCCATGCGCTACGCGGTGCTGGGCGGCGGCAAGCGCGTGCGGCCCCTGCTCGTCCACGCGGCGGGCGAGCTGACCGGCGCGAGCGCGCAGGCCGTCGAAGCGGCGAGCGCGGCACTCGAGATGATCCACGTCTATTCGCTGGTGCATGACGATATGCCCGCCATGGATGACGACGCGTTGCGTCGCGGCAAGCCTACCGTACACATCCAATATGACGAAGCGACGGCACTGCTCGTCGGTGACGCGCTGCAATCGCAGGCGTTCGTCGCATTGACGGCGGAAGGCAACGGTTTGAGCGATGCCCAGCAAGCCGCGCTCGTGCGCGAGCTGGCGGTCGCGAGCGGCTCGCTCGGCATGGCGGGCGGTCAGGCGATCGACCTGGAAAGCGTCGGCCGCAAGCTGTCGCGCCCCGAGCTCGAGACGATGCATCGCAAGAAAACAGGTGCGCTGCTGCGCGCATCGGTCCGCATGGGCGCGCTCGCGGGCACGCATCCGGGCGCGGAAGCGCTGACGTCGCTGGATCGGTATGCGGCAGCGATCGGTCTCGCATTCCAGGTCGTCGACGACATCCTGGACGTCACCGCCGATTCCGCCACGCTCGGCAAGACCGCCGGCAAGGACGCGCAGCACGACAAGCCCACTTACGTATCGATCATCGGGCTCGATGCGTCGCGCGAACTCGCTGCGCAACTGGGCCGCGACGCGCACGCCGCGATCGAGCCGTTCGGCGCGCGCGGCCAGCGTCTCGCCGAGCTTGCCGACCTGGTCGTGAACCGGGTGAATTGATTGTTGAACGCGTGACGAACCCCACGGTGCGAAGAAAGAAACAATCGCACCGAACGAATCACGCCAGTTTTCCTAAAATGGGACGACGATGTACGACTTGCTGAAAACCATCGACGATCCGGCCGATCTCCGCGCCCTCGATCGCCGCCAATTGCAACCGCTGGCCGACGAGCTGCGAGCCTACGTGCTCGATAGCGTGTCCCAGACGGGCGGCCATCTGTCGTCCAATCTGGGCACGGTGGAGCTGACCATCGCGTTGCACTATGTGTTCGATACGCCTAATGACCGCATCGTCTGGGACGTCGGTCATCAGACGTATCCGCACAAGATCCTGACCGGCCGCCGCGATCAGATGCCGGGGCTGCGCCAGCTCGGCGGCATCTCCGGTTTCCCGCGCCGCGCCGAATCCGAATACGACACCTTCGGCACCGCGCATTCGAGCACGTCGATTTCGGCTGCGCTCGGCATGGCGATCGCCAACAAGCTGCAGGGCGACAACCGCTTTTCGATCGCCGTGATCGGCGACGGCGCGATGACCGCGGGCATGGCCTTCGAAGCGATGAACAACGCGGGCGTCGCCGACGACGTGCCGCTGCTCGTCATCCTCAACGACAACGACATGTCGATTTCGCCGCCGGTCGGCGCGTTGAATCGCCATCTCGCGCGTCTGATGTCGGGCCGTTTCTACGCCGCCGCGCGCGCGGGCGTCGAACGCGTGCTGCGCCATGCGCCGCCCGTGCTCGATCTCGCGCGCAAGCTCGAAGAGCACGCGAAGGGCATGATCGTCCCGGCCACGCTATTCGAGGAGTTCGGCTTCAACTACATCGGCCCGATCGACGGTCACGATCTCGATTCGCTGATCCCGACGCTGCAGAACATCAAGGAACTGCGCGGCCCGCAATTCCTGCACGTCGTCACGAAGAAAGGCCAGGGCTACAAGCTCGCGGAAGCCGATCCGGTGCTGTATCACGGTCCGGGCAAGTTCAATCCGGCTGAAGGCATCAAGCCGTCGACGGCGCCATCGAAGAAGACTTACACGCAGGTGTTCGGCGAATGGCTGTGCGACGCCGCAGCGCAAGACTCGCGCGTGGTCGGCATCACGCCGGCGATGCGCGAAGGCTCGGGCATGGTCGAGTTCGAGAAGCGCTTCCCGGACCGCTATTTCGATGTCGGCATCGCCGAACAGCACGCGGTGACCTTCGCGGGCGGCCTGGCCGCGGACGGCATGAAGCCGGTCGTCGCCATCTATTCGACCTTCCTGCAACGCGCGTATGACCAACTGATCCACGACGTCGCGCTGCAGAATCTGCCAGTCGTGTTCGCGATCGATCGCGCGGGCCTCGTCGGCGCGGACGGCGCGACGCACGCGGGCAACTACGATCTCGCGTTCCTGCGCTGCATCCCGAACATGACGGTGATGGCCGCGTCGGACGAAAACGAGTGCCGCCAGATGCTCTACACGGCGCTGCAGCAGCCGAACCCGACGGCCGTGCGCTATCCGCGCGGCGCGGGCACCGGCGTGGCGACGGTCAAGCAGATGACCGCGATTCCGGTCGGCAAGGGCGAGATTCGCCGCGAGTCGTCGCAAAAGCTGGGCTCGGGCAAGCGCATCGCGATTTGCGCGTTCGGCACGATGGTCGCGCCGTCGCTCGCCGCCGCCGAGGAACTGGATCTGACCGTCGCCAACATGCGCTTCGTGAAACCGGTCGACGCCGATCTGCTGCGCGAACTCGCCGCCACGCACGACGCGATCGTCACGATCGAAGAAGGCACGATCATGGGCGGCGCGGGTTCCGCGTGCGTCGAAGCGCTGCTTGCAAGCTCCATCGTAAAGCCCGTGCTGCAACTCGGCTTGCCGGACGTGTTCATCGATCACGGCGATCCGGCCAAGCTGCTGTCGAGCGTCGGACTGGACGCGGCTGGCATCGCCAAGTCGATTCGCGAGCGCTTTATCGACGCAATCGAAAGCGCCAACGCAGGGAAGCTGACGAAGCGCGTCGCCTGACGACGCTTCGCTCGAACGGCGCGCTCGGGGTGCGCCGTGCATCAACGCTTTGGCACACGGCGCGGGCATCGTCCCGCGCCGTGTGCGCTTGAACGTATCGACCCGCTCGCGTCTTGCGCGACGCGCGGCGCATAAGGACAAAACAAATGAATCAGATGAATCCCGCCTTCGTGATGCCCGACGTCCAGAGCACGCCCGACACGCGTCAGATCGCGATTCAGCGCGTCGGCGTCAAGGGCGTGCGCTATCCGCTGACGGTGCTGACGGAAGACGGGCTGAAGCCGACCGTCGGCGTATGGAACCTCGACGTGCATCTGCCCGCGGAACAGAAGGGCACGCACATGTCGCGTTTCGTCGCGTTGCTGGAAGAGAACCGGCTGCCGGTCGATCAGCACGCGCTGCGCGGATTGCTCTCGCTGATGCTGGCGAAGCTCGAAGCGCACTCCGGCCGTATCGAAGTGACGATGCCGTACTTCGTCATGAAGACCGCGCCGGTCTCGGGCGTGAAGAGCTTGCTGGACTACGAAGTGACGTTTATCGCCGAACGGCGTGACGGCGACACGCGCATGTCGATCAAAGTGCTCGTGCCGGTGACGAGCCTGTGCCCGTGCTCGAAGAAAATTTCGCAGTACGGCGCGCACAACCAGCGCTCGCACGTCACGATCGCGGCGGAATTGGCCGACGAGATGCCGGTCGAGGAACTGATCCGCATCGCCGAGGAAGAGGCGTCGTGCGAACTGTGGGGCTTGCTGAAGCGTCCGGACGAGAAGTTCGTCACCGAGCGCGCGTATGAAAATCCGAAGTTCGTCGAGGACCTCGTGCGCGATGTCGCGACGCGCCTGAACGCCGACGCGCGCATCGTCGCCTATACGCTCGAAGCCGAGAACTTCGAGTCGATCCACAATCACAGTGCGTATGCCGTGATCGAGCGCGACAAGCGCCGCGACGCCTGAACGTCTAGGCAAGCGCCGTTTCCGCGGAAACGTGCGCTTCCCGCACCGATTCCACCACGAGCGACGCCAGCCGCTCGACGAGCGGCGAGCCCTTTCCCGACGCGCGATGCAGCGCGAGCGGAATCGACGGCAGCGCGGGCAAACCGCCTTCGCCGCCATCGAGCGGACGAACGGTCGACGGCAGGCCGTAGCTCGTTCGCACCGTCACGCCGAGTCCCGCCGCTGCCGCCGCCCACAGTCCGGACAGGCTCGGGCTCGTGAACGCCACACGCCATTTGATGCCCGCACGGTCGAGCGCCGCCGCCGCCGCGCTGTGGAAGAGACACGGCCGATCGAAAACGATGAGCGGCAAGGGCTCGTCGGCGTCGAAATGCCAGGGAACGGTCGATGACGCGATCCAGCGCATCGGCGGCGCGGCGATCGGCTCGGGCAGATTCGACGCCTGACTTTCATCCGGCACGCCCGCCGCGCCCCACACGAGCGCGAGATCGAGCTGCGCGCCGCCGATGCGCTCCAGCAGTTCCGTATTGCGCGCGACGCGCGCTTCGATCCGCACTTTCGGGTGCGCTCGCGCGAAGCGTCCGAGCACATCGGGCAGCACGACTTCGCCGAAATCTTCCTGCAGACCGAGCCGGATCCAGCCTTCCAGATCGACGCCGCGAACCGCGACTGCGGCTTCGTCGTTCAGCTCGACGAGCCGCCGCGCGTAGTTGAGCATGACCTCGCCGGCATCGGTGAGTGCGAGCCCGCGTCCCGATTTGCGAAACAGCGGTGTGCCCGCCTGTTCTTCCAGCTTGTGAATCTGGGCGCTGACGGCGGACGTCGAACGCCCGACGCGATCGGCTGCTTTCGCGAAACTCCCGAGGTCCACGCCCGCGACGAAGCTGCGCAACACCGCGAGGTCGAAGGTTGTCTGGCTCATGATGACAGTCCCGATTTGATGAACGGTCCGTCGCAAACTTTGCGATTTTCAGGATGATGTTAAGCGTTCAAACTGGCCCCAGTCAACTTTTCGATGGACTGCGACATGGCCATTTCTCTCGCTTTGAACACCAAAACCGCACTCGGCGATGGACACCGCTGGAAAGTGCTCGGCGTGGGCGTCGCGGCGAACGCGAGCGTGTCGGCGGCGGCGACGGGCTTTCCGACGACCGCCGTCTGGGTGCGCGGCGCCTACCATCTGAGCAACGGGCAACTGGGCGTCGTGCTGGGCGCCCTAGGCTTGGGCGTCGCGCTGTCCGAATTGCCGTGGGGCGTTCTCACCGACAAGTGGGGCGACCGTCCCGTCCTGCTGACCGGTCTTTTTTCGACGGCCGCGGTGCTCGTCGCGATGACTTTGTTCGCGACGCCCGCGACGGCGAGCTTCGGCTGGCTCGTCTTCGCGATGTGCGCGCTCGGCCTGCTCGGCGGCAGCGTCAATGGGTCGAGCGGACGCGCGGTGATGGCGTGGTTCGGCGAAGGCGAGCGCGGCCTCGCGATGAGCATTCGCCAGACGGCTGTGCCGCTCGGCGGCGGCATCGGCGCGGCGTTGCTGCCGTGGCTCGCGTCGTCGCATGGTTTCGGGGCGGTATTCGGCGCGCTCGCCGCGATGTGCGCGCTGTCCGGCATTTTCGCCTGGCGCTGGCTTCACGAGCCGGCTGAAGCAGTTCATCGGGCGATTCGGAGCGCAGGCGCCGCGCCGCTGAAAAACGCGCTGGTCTGGCGCGTCGTGCTGGGCATCGGCATCTTGTGCGTGCCGCAGTTCGCGGTGCTGAGTTTCGCGACGATCTTCATGCACGACGCCGCGCAATTCGGCCTGACCGCGATCAGCGCGACGATGGCCACGCTCCAGATCGGTGCGATCGCGATGCGCGTCTGGAGCGGCCGCCACACCGACCGGCACCGCAACCGCCGCACGTACCTGCGCGTATCGACGATCGTCGCGTGCGCGTCGTTCGTCGTGCTCGGTATCGCGACGGCGCTCGGCGCGGTCCATTGGCCCGTTTTGCTCGCGGCGATGCTGATTCTCGCGGGCGTCTGCGTGTCGGCATGGCACGGCGTCGCGTACACGGAACTGGCGACGCTCGCGGGCACCGAACGCGCGGGCACCGCGCTCGGCATGGCGAACACGGCGGTCTTCGTCGGCTTTTTCGTGACGCCGCTCGCCATTCCGCACGTGCTCGCGATCGGTTCCTGGCCGATGGTCTGGCTCGGGGCGGGCGTGTGCGCGTCGCTCGCGTGGCCGTTGTTTCCGAGGCCCGCGCGCGCTTAAACTGGCCGTCCACGTCATCACCACCACGCGGAGCGCATCTTGATTCTCATCGGCCAATACGATTCCCCGTTCGTGCGGCGCGTCGGCATCGCGCTGAAGCTCTACGACATGGCGTTCGAGCATCGCCCGTGGTCGGTGTTCGGCGACGCCGACAAGATCGCGCCGTACAACCCGCTGTGCCGCGTGCCGACGCTCGTGCTCGATTCCGGCGATACGCTCATCGAAAGCACGATGATCCTCGACTATCTCGACGCAGAGGCGGGCGATGCGCGCGCTTTGATTCCATCGGGCGGGCCGGAGCGACGTCAGGCGCTGAAGGTCTGCGCGCTCGCGACCGGTCTCGCCGACAAGGCCGTCGCGCTCGTCTACGAACGCGTGCTGCACAAGGAGAAATCGCAGGCGTGGCTCGATCGCTGCACGGGGCAGGTCGAGCGTGTGTTGAATGCGCTGGAAGCGGACCGCGCTGCGCGCGCGACGCCTTACTGGTTCGGCGATGCAATCGGCCACGCCGATATCGCCGTGGCCTGCGCGCTGCGCTTCGCGCGCGAGGCGCATCCGGAAATTTTCAGCTCGACGCGCTGGCCGACGCTCATCGGCCATAGCGATCGCTGCGAAACGCTGCCCGTCTTCAAGGCGATCGTGCAGCCGTTCAATCCGCCTCGATAAAGTGGCTCAGGCGCGCGCGAGCGACGTGAGATCCCAGCGCGGCTTCACGGTGAACGCGTAGTCGCGCACGGCCTGCTCCGGCCAGCGCGACAGGCGCAGCGCGCCCGCGAGCGCGATCATCGCGCCGTTGTCGGTGCATAGCGAAAGGTCGGGGTAATGCACGTCGAAGCGGCGCTTTTTCGCCGCCGCCGACAGCGCCTCGCGCAACTGCCGGTTCGCGCCGACGCCGCCCGCCACGACGAGCCGCTTCAACCCCGTTTTCTTCAGCGCGGCGAGCGATTTAGCGACGAGCACGTCCACGGCCGCATCGACGAAACCGCGCGCGAGATCGGCCTTGGCCTGCTCGCAGACGTTGTTGCCGAGCTTGCGGCTGTGCGTGAGCACGGCGGTTTTCAGGCCGCTGAAGCTGAAATCGAGATCGCCGGAATGGAGCATCGGGCGCGGCAGCGCGACCGCGCCGGACGTGCCGAATTCCGCGAGCCGCGACACTTCCGGCCCGCCCGGATAGCCGAGGCCGAGCAGCTTCGCGGTCTTGTCGAAGGCTTCGCCGGCGGCGTCGTCGAGTGTTTCGCCGAGCGTCTCGTAGACGCCGACATCGGTCACGCGCATCAACTGCGTGTGTCCGCCGGACACGAGCAGCGCGACGAACGGAAAGGGCGGCGGCGCGTCGACGAGCAGCGGCGACAGCAAATGCCCTTCCAGATGATGGATGCCGACGGTCGGCTTGTCCCACGCCATCGCCAGCGCATTCGCGATGCTCGCGCCGACGAGCAGCGCCCCCGCGAGCCCCGGCCCTTGCGTGAACGCGATGGCGTCGATGTCGCCGCGCTGTGCGCCGGACTTGTCGAGCACTTCCTCCAGCAGCGGCAGCGCGCGGCGGATGTGATCGCGCGAAGCCAGTTCGGGCACGACGCCGCCGTAATCGCGATGCATCGCGATCTGCGAATGAAGGGCGTGCGAAAGCAGGCCGCGCTCGGTGTCGTAGAGTGCGAGGCCGGTTTCGTCGCAGGAGCTTTCGATGCCTAGAACTAGCATGGATTCAATGCGTTAGAGGAACAGAAAAGTATAGCAGCGGGCGTGATCGAGCGTGTCGAAGGTAAAATGCGCGCCATGGAATCCTTCGATATCGCCGTCATCGGCGCGGGCGCGGCCGGCATGATGTGCGCGGCCGTGGCCGCTCAATCCGGACGCCGCGTCGTCCTCATCGACCACGCAGAGCGTCTCGCCGAAAAAATCCGCATCTCCGGCGGCGGGCGCTGCAACTTCACGAACATCAACGCGCAGCCGGCCAATTTTCTGTCGGCGAATCCGCATTTTTGCCGCTCCGCGCTCGCCCGCTACACGCCGCGCGATTTTCTCGCGCTGCTCAAGCAATACCGCGTGAAGTGGCACGAGAAGCACAAGGGCCAGCTCTTCTGCGACGACTCCAGCGAGACCATCATCGGCGTGCTCAAAAGCGAGTGCGATGCCGGTCGCGTCGCGTGGCGGCGTCCCGTCGCCGTGCATGAGGTCCGTCACGACGGCGCGCGTTTCGCGCTCGATACGAACGCGGGCACGATCGGCGCGGCGGCGCTCGTGATCGCGACCGGTGGCCTGTCGATTCCGAAGATCGGCGCGACGGATTTCGGCTATCGCGTCGCCAAGCAGTTCGGCCACAAGCTCGTCGATACGCGTCCGGCGCTCGTGCCGCTCACGTTCACGTCCGCCGACTGGGCGCCGTTCGCGCAGCTGTCGGGGCTTTCGCTGCCGGTTCGCATCAGCACGGGCAAAGGCAAGACGCGCGGCGAATTCGACGAAGACTTGCTGCTCACGCATCGCGGCGTGTCGGGGCCGGGCGTGCTGCAGATTTCGAGCTACTGGAACACGTCGGAGCCGATTCACGTCGATCTGCTTCCCGACCTCGATCCGACCGCCATGCTGATCGAAGCCAAAGCCGGCTCGAAAAAGCAGATCGGCAATTTTCTGGCCGAGCACGTTCCCGCGCGTCTCGCGCACGCGTGGCTCGAAGCGCAGCGCGTGCCGGTCGACGCGCGCCTCGCCGATCTGCCGGATCGCACGCTGAAAGCGATCGGCGCATCGCTGTCGGACTGGACGCTCACGCCGAGCGGCACCGAAGGCTATCGCAAGGCGGAAGTCACGCGCGGCGGCGTCGACACGCGCGAGCTTTCATCCGCGACGATGATGAGCGAGCGCGTCGCGGGGCTGTATTTCATCGGCGAGGCGGTCGATGTCACCGGCTGGCTCGGCGGCTATAACTTCCAGTGGGCGTGGGCTTCGGGCGTCGCCGCGGGCAAGGCCGCCGCGGAGTACGCGCGAGACGCGGCGACGACCGCCTGAGGGCGTCCGTCCGGGGGTTTTGGCGAGTCTCGAAACGCGGACCCGTTTGCTATACTCGGACGGTCATCGGAGGATTCTCTCCGCTTTCCGCTGGCGCCAGGAAGGCTGTCTGCTAATCCCGCTTGAGGAGGCGTTCCCAAGCGGGTTTTTGCTTTCGCGGGACCGCCGCGCGCCGGCCGGAATTCAAACTTTCGCAATTGCACCGGGTGAACGATGAGCCTCAAAGACCAGATCAACGACGACATGAAGACTGCCATGCGCGCGAAGGAAACCGAGCGTCTCGGCACGATTCGCCTGCTGCTCGCGGCAATCAAGCAGCGCGAAGTCGACGATCGCGTCACGCTCGACGACGCGGGCATCACCGCCGTCATCGACAAGATGATCAAGCAGCGCAAGGATTCGATCAGCCAGTTCGAAGCCGCGAGCCGCACCGATCTCGCCGACAAGGAGAAAGCGGAGCTGGCGGTGCTGGCGGCGTATATGCCCGAACAGCTTTCCGCCGAAGCGATCGCTGCCGAAGTCCAGGCAGCCGTCGCCGCGACCGGCGCCGCCGGGCCGCAGGACATGGGCAAGGTGATGGGCGTGCTGAAGCCGAAGCTCGCCGGCAAGGCCGACATGACCGCCGTCTCCGCGCAGGTGAAAGCCGCACTCGCCAAGTAACGCCCGCAGCTTTCGATCGGTGATTCCGCACGCTTTCCTGCAGGATTTGCTCAACCGCGTCGACATCGTCGACGTGGTGGGCCGCTACGTCCAGTTAAAAAAGGGCGGCGCGAATTTCATGGGCCTTTGCCCATTTCACAACGAGAAAAGCCCGTCGTTCACGGTCAGCCCGACCAAGCAGTTCTATCACTGCTTCGGCTGCGGCGCGCACGGCACCGCGATCGGCTTTCTGATGGAGCACACCGGGCTCACGTTTCCCGAGGCCGTGAAAGACCTGGCGCAAGGCGCCGGCCTGACGGTTCCACAGGAGCCTTCCAACTCGTTCCGCGGTGGCGGCGGCGACAGCGCACCGAGCAAGGCGGTCAGCGTCGCGTTGACGGACGTCATGCAGACGGCGTGCGATTTCTATCGCAAGCAGTTGCGCGGCGCGCCGAACGCCATCGAATATCTGAAAAAGCGCGGCTTGACCGGTGAGGTCGCCGCGCGCTTCGGGCTCGGCTACGCGCCGGATGGCTGGCAGAACCTCGAGGCGGCCTTTCCCGATTATCGGGATGAAAACCTGGTCGAGTCGGGTTTGGTGATCGTCAGCGAAAAAACGGATTCTCAAGGACAGGCGCGACGTTACGATCGTTTTCGCGAACGCGTGATGTTCCCGATCCGCAATGTGAAGGGCAACGTGATCGGCTTCGGCGGGCGCGTGCTCGACGGGGGCGAGCCTAAATATCTGAACTCGCCGGAGACGCCGCTGTTCAGCAAGGGCAGCGAGCTGTACGGCCTGTTCGAAGCGCGCTTGGCGATTCGTGAACTGGGTTACGTGCTCGTCGTCGAAGGGTATATGGACGTCGTCGCGCTCGCTCAACTGGGTTTTGCGAACGCCGTGGCGACGCTCGGCACGGCGTGTACGCCGATCCACGTGCAGAAGCTGTTTCGTCAGACGGATACCGTCGTCTTCAGTTTCGACGGCGATTCGGCCGGGCGGCGAGCCGCGCGTCGCGCGCTGGAAGCGGCGCTGCCGCACGCTGCGGACAACCGGACCATCAAGTTCCTCTTTCTGCCGAAGGAGCACGATCCGGACAGCTACGTGCGCGAGTTCGGCACGGACGGGTTCGGCGAGCAGGTCGATCGCGCGATGCCGCTGTCGCAGTTCCTGCTGAACGAGGTACTGAACGACAAGGAGCTGGAGCAGCCCGAAGGCCGAGCGAAAGCGCTCTTCGACGCTAAACCGCTGCTGCAGGCGCTGCCCGCAAACGCGTTGCGGGTGCAGATCCTGCATATGCTCGCGGACCGGCTCGACACGCCGTTCACCGAAATCGCCGCGCTATGCGACATCGATTCGCGCGCTGCGGCCGTCGCGCGGGCAAACGTGCCGAAGAGCGAGCGGCGCCGCGTCACCGGACAGGAACAGCGCGCGCTGCGCAATCTGGTGATGTATCCGGGCATCGCGGTTTCGCTCGATCAGGACAGCGAGCGCACCCTCGTAACGATGACCGAGCACGGCGAATTGTTCAGCGAAGTGATCTCGCACGCGCGCGAACTCGGCGATGCCGCGCAGTTCCAGTTGCTGTCGGAGATCTTGAGAAATGCAGCAAACGCGCCCACATACGACGATATCTTTCAGGAAATTCTCGCCTATGATGAAAACGTTCGCGATTTGCTGATGCGCGATCCGTCCGATGAGGACGCGGCGCAGCGAGTCGAGGAACAAAAGCGTCTGCTGGCGGAAGAATTGCAAGCAACAGTGGTGAAGCTGAGGCACGACAGCTACCGGGCGCGGCTGGATCAACTGGCGCGGCAATCGAGTCTGTCGGCGGAAGAGGTCGCGGAGTTCTCGGAGTTGTCGGCGAGAGTGGCGCAGATCAAGGCTGGGCGGGGCGCCGGCGCGGATGGCGCAAGGTGAGAATGCTATAATAAAAAGTTCAAGTGAATTGCTTTTTGTCAACTGTTCAGGCGCTTTCGTCGTTTTTTCACGGTAGATGGGCGGCAGCAGTCGAGCAGTGGGCAAAGGGCATGTGAAGTTGTTTGCAGAGGGAAGCGAAGCAGGAAGGCGCTGGCTGAATGGGCCGTAGGCGACGAAGGTGGCACACGCCGCATAAGTCACACGAAACGGGCCGATAAGCACGCCGGCGAACAGACGGGCGCAAGGGAAGCGGCTGCTATCGAGGGTAGGGCGAGGAGACGATTCACACTCGTCCGAACCGCGATGGCGCCCCGGGCAGGGCACGCAGGACGAAGCAGCGTGCGCGTATTGGGTATTCACGGTTCCATCGGCTGTTGTCCAGCAGCCGCGAGTCGAGACTAAAGCCGGTATGGCGAACTCCATGACGAAAAAGCTGAACGATGTATCCGTCGAAGACGACGCAATGCAAAACGCAGAGTCTGGCGCCGCTCCTGCGGCGAAGGTCGAAAAGGCGAAGGCCCGCGATCGCCGCGCGAAGGAAAAAGCGCTGCTGAAGGACGCGTTCTCGTCGAGCGCGCCCGGCACCGTCGAGGAATTGGAAGAGCGGCGCGGCAAGCTGCGCGCGCTCATCAAGCTCGGCAAGGAGCGCGGCTTCCTCACCTACGGCGAGATCAACGACCACCTTCCGGACAACTTCACGGAAACCGAGGCGATCGAAGGCATCATCAGCACGTTCAATGACATGGGCGTGGCGGTGTACGAGCAAGCGCCCGATGCCGAAACGCTGCTGCTGAACGACAACGCGCCGAACGCGTCGTCCGACGACGAAGTCGAGGAAGAGGCCGAAGTCGCGCTTTCCACGGTCGATTCCGAATTCGGCCGCACGACCGATCCGGTCCGCATGTACATGCGCGAGATGGGCACCGTCGAACTGTTGACGCGCGAAGGCGAAATCGAGATCGCGAAGCGCATCGAAGACGGCCTCAAGCACATGGTCATGGCGATCTCCGCGTGCCCGACGACCATCGCCGACATTCTCGCGATGGCCGAGCGCGTGCAGAACGAGGAAGTGCGCGTCGATGAACTCGTCGACGGCCTGATCGATCCGAACGCGCAGGACACCGATGGCTTCTCCGAGCAGGAAGCGGAAGCGATCGAATCGGAAGAAGAAGAGACCGCGGAAGAGGGCGAAGAGGAAGAGGAAGAAGAGGACGACGGCAGCGCGCAGGCAAGCGCGAACGCCGCTCAACTCGAAGCACTCAAGCTCCAGTCGCTCGAGAAGTTCGCGCTCATCAGCGAATGGTTCGACAAGATGCGCCGCGCCTACGAGAAGGAAGGCTATAAATCGAAGGCATATCTGAAGGCGCAGGAAGCCATTCAGACGGAGCTCATGAACATTCGCTTCACCGCGCGTACCGTCGAGCGCCTGTGCGATACGCTGCGCGCGCAAGTGGACGAAGTGCGTCAGGTCGAGCGGCAGATCCTGCATACGGTTGTCGACAAGTGCGGCATGCCGCGCGCCGAGTTCATCACGCGATTCCCCGGCAACGAGACGGATCTCGAATGGTCCGACAAGGTCGTCGCCGAGGGTCACGAGTACAGCGCGGTGCTGGAGCGCAATATTCCGGCGATCCGCGAGCAGCAGCAGCGTCTGCTGGATTTGCAGGCGCGCGTCGTTCTGCCGTTGAAGGATCTGAAGGAAACCAACCGTCAGATGGCGGCGGGCGAGTTGAAGGCGCGTCAGGCGAAGCGCGAAATGACGGAGGCGAATCTGCGCCTCGTGATTTCCATCGCGAAGAAGTACACGAATCGTGGCCTGCAGTTCCTCGATCTGATCCAGGAAGGCAACATTGGCTTGATGAAGGCGGTGGACAAGTTCGAATATCGTCGCGGCTACAAGTTTTCGACGTACGCGACGTGGTGGATTCGTCAGGCGATCACGCGTTCGATCGCGGATCAGGCGCGCACCATTCGCATTCCGGTCCACATGATCGAAACGATCAACAAGATGAACCGTATTTCGCGGCAGATCTTGCAGGAGACCGGGCTCGAGCCGGATCCGGCGACGCTCGCCGAGAAGATGGAAATGCCCGAGGACAAGATCCGCAAGATCATGAAGATCGCGAAGGAGCCGATCTCCATGGAAACGCCGATCGGCGACGACGACGATTCGCATCTCGGCGATTTCATCGAGGATACGAACACGGTGGCGCCGTCCGATGCCGCGCTGCATGCATCGATGCGCGACGTCGTGAAGGACGTGCTCGATTCGCTGACGCCGCGCGAGGCGAAGGTGCTGCGCATGCGGTTCGGGATCGAGATGAGCACGGATCACACGCTGGAAGAGGTCGGCAAGCAGTTCGACGTGACGCGTGAGCGGATTCGCCAGATCGAGGCGAAGGCGCTGCGCAAGCTGCGGCATCCGAGCCGGTCGGACAAGTTGAAGTCGTTCCTCGAAGGCAACTGACGGGACTTGTTTTGAGAGGCGTTGTGAGGCAAACTCGCTACCCTTCGTAGTCGCCTCGCGCAATGATCTGAAGTGACAGGAAGCGCCGTTTGCGGCGCTTTCTTTTTGCACGCTCTGCCTGCACAGGGCCGGAAGCTTAACTGGTATAAGCTGTCGACTCATAATCGACCGATAGTGGGTTCGAGCCCCACCCGGCCCACCAGCACTTGCTCAAAAGTATCAGGGGGTTAGCGGATTTGCGTCCCTGATAAGGCGCTTTCGGGGACACTCGGGGACAAAGTGGGTCACGTGACCCACTCGGGCTTTTTGACACTCGCGCATCTCACCGCCGCCGGTTCAAGAGACGTTCACGCTTGCCGATACGCTTGAGCATATTTGCGAGATCGCCGAGGAGCGCGGCGTGCTATGCCTGTCGAGCGAATGCAGAACGATATGCAGGTACTGGCAGCAAAACATAGCGGGCGCTGTGTTTCGAAGCACTATACCGATGCGCAAACGTCTCTGCTTTGGCAGTGCGAAGAAGGACATCGCTGGCGTGCCAAGCTCGGTAAGGTCAACAGAAGCCGGTGTCCGGTGTGTGCCTTCGATCGCAAGCGTCTGGGCATTGGAAACACGCACGAAATTTGCCGCAGGTTACGGCGGAAAGTGCCTGTCCGACGATTACACAAACAATAGTGTCCTATTGCGCTGGGAATGTGCAAAGGGGCATACGTGGCAGGCGAAGCCCGTGAAGATCATGATCGGCCATTGGTGCCGGACTTGTGCGGTCGAACGGACACGTCTAGGCGTTGAGAAGATGCACGACGCCGCTGCGATGCACGGTGGCAAGTGTTTGTCGGAGACCGACGTCAACACCATCACGCCGTTGGAATGGCAATGCATGGACGGGCATACCTGGAGTGCAAGGCCCGAGAGCATCATTCGGACCGGAAGCTGCTGTCCGGTGTGCCGAGCGGTGAAAATAGCGCAGGCCAGAAAAATCCGGCTTAAATTTGAAGAAGGTTTCGAAGGGCAAAGTCCCGATTCTGCTGTGAAGAGTCCGGATTGGTTCTCTGATGGCGCTGGTGGGTCAAACGCGGTGACGCTTGCGGGTCAGGGGCGATCTCGCCCCTGACAGCTCAGCCAACTCAGCCCAGGCGATACACCCTCGAAACCGTCCCCCGAAACAACGCCTGACGTTCCTCAGCACTTGCCTGTGAAGTCAATCGCTTGAACGCGTTCCAGCCGTTACTGAACGGGTAAGAACCCTTATCGACCGGAAAATTGCTTTCGAACATGCAGCGATCCGCGCCGAACGCTTCGATGCAGGTCAGCATCCACGGCTTCCAGGCTTCGGACAATTCAATCGATGAAGGTGGCCGCTCACCTTTTTCGAAGTCGAAACCGTTGATACGCATTCCGAGTCCGCCCACCTTCACATAAACGTTCGGCAACCGCGCAAGTTCGCGCATCGAACGCGACCATGCATCAAAGACCTCCTTGCGCTGATCCGCGTAGCTGGCGATTCTGACCACTCCCCCGCAGTGATTGACGATGAACGGCGTGTCGGGATTTGCCTTCGCCAAATCGAACAATTCGGGAAGCTGAGGGAAGAACAGCCATGCGTCGTAGGAGAGGCCCAAGGCTTTCAACTGCGCGACGCCCGCACGATAACCGGAGTCGAGCAGAAGCCCGCGAGGAACTGCCGAAAGCGGGTTCACTAGCGTGGCGTCCGCATCCCAGGTTACGAGGTGCCGTACACCGCGCAAGCGGCCGTCGCCGGCCTCGAGTTCCGCTTCGAGTACGTCTCGCACGGCAGCGCCGCGACGGAGATCCGCGTATCCGACGATGCCCTTCGCTACCTGCGGCTTCTCTTCCTGCATCGGCGCGGTGACTTGAGCCACATACTCCACTTCGCCGATCGGCCGCATCGGTTCCGGACCCGTGGTGCGGTACCGCGTAAGCGCCTGCATGAAGACAGACGCGGTAATGTTGTGCCCGGACCGTGCATCCTCGAGATACTCGTCGAGCAAATACGTCCAACCCGGGCGCTCATAAAAGTGGTGATGCGCGTCGATGATCGGCATCTCCGGTTCGAGCGCCGCTTCCGTTCCGGATGCAAGCCACTCTGCCCGAACCGGCAGGTAATTGCTGGTCGTACTCATACTGCGCGTTTCCTCTTTGGCGAATGCGTGGCGCACGCTCAGCGCGGGCATCGCGATGGATGCGGCGACCGCGCCAAGCAGCCGGCGCCGGTGAATCGATTGAAGAGTTTGCATGGTCACTTTCCCTTGTTGAACGCGTAGAGGGAAAGCGTCAGCAACGTCGTGAACGCGAGTACGACGGCCAGACCGATCATGCCCGCGGTGAACGTGCCGAAACTATCCTTCAGATAGCCGACCAGATACGGACCGGCAAAGCCGCCCAGCGCGCCGATGGAGTTGATCAGCGCCAGTCCGCCGGCGGCCGCCTGACCCGACAGGAACCGGGCAGGCAGCGTGTAGAAGATCGTTCGGCCTGCGATGGTGCCGATCAACGCCAGCGTGATGCCCGTCAACGCAGGCACCAGTTGCTGAAAATATGTCGAGATGCCGAGCGCGACCGCGCCGATGAAAAGACCAGCCGCGAGGTTGGCGATATGGCCACCGCGGCGATCGACGCGCTTCGCCCACCACAAGAGCGCGATGGTCGCGAAGAAATACGGCACCGCCGATACCCAGCCCGTCTGCGTCACGCTCATGCCGTGCGCCTTGAGCATCTGCGGCAGCCATATGCCGATGCCGTAGGAGCCCATCGTGAAGCCGAAGGAAATCATCGCGAGGATGTACATCCGCACATCTTTGAGCGCTGCGCCGAAATCCTTTTTCTTCTGGCTCGCAGTGCCCTCGCGATCGAACGCGCTTTGCAGCGCCTGACGCTCCTCGGGCGAGAGCCACTTCGCATCGGCGGGTTTGTCCGCGAGCATCTTCAGGACGAAGAAGCCGAGAATGCACGCCGGCAGGCCTTCGACGATAAACATCCATTTCCAACCGGCAAGGCCGAGCAAGCCGTCCATCTTCAGCAGCCAGGTCGACAGCGGTCCGCCCACTAGCGACGAAAGCGGCGTCGAGACCGTGAACCATGCGAGCACCCGAGTGCGATAACTGGCCGGAAACCACACTGCGAGGAAGAAGATCACGCCAGGGAAGAATCCGGCCTCGCCGATTCCCAGCAGAAGACGAATCACGTAGAAGCTCGTCGGTCCAACCGCGAGCGCCGTCGCGGCGGCGAAGAAGCCCCACGTGATCATGATGCGCGCGAGCCATCGCCGGGCGCCGAAGCGATACAGCGCCAGGTTGCTCGGCACTTCGCACAGGCAATAACCCGCGAACATGATGCCCGCGCCCCAGCCGAACTGCGTCGCGGTCAAGCCGAGGTCGCGGTTCATCGTCAGCGCGGCGAACCCGACGCTGGTGCGATCGAGATAGTTGAAGAAATAGGCGAGCGCAAGCAAGGGGATGAAACGCCACGCGGCCTTTCTGACGGCCTGCTGTTCGAGCGTCGTATCGACCGCGCTCTCGGCCGTCATGTTCGATGAAATGGATGTCATGCTTCGTCTCCGGACGGAACACCCAACGCGCGGGCTCATGCCGGCCTACGCGAAGCGGCGTTCCTTTTATGCTGTTGTGCTCAGGCGCTCGCCAGTTCGTTGGCGGAGGGACTGGAAGGATCGTGGGAAAAGGCCGCCTGGCACTTCACGATGCCGGCGTCCGCCAACTGCCTCAGGTCTTCCGATGAGTAACCCAGCTCCAGAAGCAGCGCCTGCGTGTCCTGACCCAGCGAAGGCGGACCTGCGCGAAGTCGCAGACGCTCGCCGCCAAGGGTCAAAGGCAGCAATGCGGTCTTCGTCTGTACTGCTTTGCCCGCGCCGCTTGCGTCGGATGGCAGGGTGACATCGGCAAGTCCGTCCGTTGCGAGCAGATGCGGATCGTCGAAAAGATCCTGCGGCTTCGTGATCGGCGCGTACGGCAGCCCGCAGCGCTCGAAGATGGCGCCGATCTCGGCAGCAGTGAACGCTTCCATGTGGGCGCGAAGCCGCGGCATCAGCCATTCGCGGGCTTGCACGCGCTGATTGTTGCTGGCGATACGCGCGTCGGCCTTCAGATCGTCGAGGCCGAAGGCATCGCAGAAGAGCGCCCATTGCGTATCGGAGACGACCGCCAGGAAGATCTGATCGCCGTTCTTCACCGAAAAGACGTCATAGACTGCCCAGGCCGAAATGCGGCTTGGCATCGGCGCGGCGGTTTGTCCCGTCACGGCGTATTGCATCATGTGCTGCGCCACGAGAAACACGTTGTTCTCGAACAGGGCGCTCTGCACCTCTTGTCCGCGGCCGGTCCGCTCGCGTTGTGCCAGCGCCGCCATTGCGCCGATCGCGCCGAACATGCCGCCCATGATGTCGTTGACGCTCGTGCCTGCCCGCAAAGGTCTGCCTTCGGGACCGGTCATGTACGCGAGACCGCCCATCATCTGCACGACTTCGTCGAGCGCGGTGCGATGGTCGTAGGGACCGGGCAGGAAGCCCTTGTGCGACACATAGATCAGACGAGGATTGAGTCTGGACAAGGCCGAATAGCCGAGGCCGAGCTTGTCCACGGTGCCGCTCTTGAAGTTCTCGCTGAAGACATCGGCGTTCGCAAGCAGCTTGTGCACGATCTCCACGCCGCGCGGGTCCTTCAGATCGACGGCGATGCTTTTCTTGTTGCGGTTGAACGTGCTGAAGAAGCCTGCTCCCGAGCCTCGCAGATTGCGGGTGCTGTCGCCGGTGATCGGCTCGACCTTGATCACTTCCGCGCCGAGGTCTGCCAGCACCATGCCGCACGTCGGCCCCATCACCATGTGCGTCATCTCTACGACGCGCACGCCGCTGTACGGCAAGGACTGATCCGATTGCACTTCGCTCATTGCGCCGCTCCCAACAAACAGCCTTCCGGCTGGGGCGCACTCGGCGCGCGCCCGTCTGCGTACGAGAAACCTTTCGGCAATCCCGCGTCCTGTACGTGTCCGTAGAGCGCTTCGCCCGGAAGCGCCTGTGCGAGGATCGAGCGCGCGGCAATGAGCTTGTCGATGTCCATGCCCGTGTCGTAGCCCATCGCCTCGAGTAGAAACGCGAGGTCTTCGGTAACGATGTTCCCCGTCGCGCCCGGCGCGTAGGGACAGCCGCCGAGGCCCGCCTGACTCGAATCGATCGTGGTGACGCCGGCATCGAGTGCCGCCACGACATTTGCCAGGCCTTGACCGCGCGTGTTGTGGAAATGAGCGCCGCCCGCCTTCGCGCCGACTTCCGATTGCAGCCGGCGAAACAGGCGGCGAACCTGAACGGGGTTGGCATAACCGCTCGTATCGGACAGGCCGATTTCGTCGACACCGCATTCGGCCATCGCGAGGCACATGCGCATCGTCTGGTCGTCGGTCACGGTGCCCGCGATCGTGCAGCCGAATGCGACCGATACACCCGCTTCGATTTCTGTTCCGGGGAACTGCTCATCGCGCAGCGCGACGATGCTGCGCACCTCATCGATCAACTGCGCGGTCGTTTTGCGGACATTAGCCAACGCGTGTTCATCGGTGACGGACACCGGCAACGTGACTTTATGGACGCCGGCTTCGAACGCGCTTTGCGAGCCGCGCAGGTTCGGCGCCAGTACAGCGACACGAAGGTCCGGAATGGATAACGCGTGAGCGACGACTTCGCGGATATCGGCCATTTGGGGCAGAAGTTTCGGCGGAACGAACGATCCCACTTCGATCTCCTTGAGTCCCGCTGCCGCCAGCGCGGATATCCATTCGAGTTTCGCGGACGTCGGCATGACGCTTCGGATGCTCTGCAAGCCGTCGCGCGGGCCGACTTCGCTGATCAGTATTCGGCGATGTGAGGCGCTCATTTCGCTCCTTAGTTCTGTCAGATAGACCTGTGTTTTGTTAGAGAGAACTTTAGGCGAAGACGTCTATCACTGAAAGCGGGGTTAACCCCGGATTTCAGAACTAGAGTTCTACCGGATAGAACTGTATAGTCGTGGAATTTGATTCGGGAGCGGTGCATGACCAAGGAAGACCAGCCGTCCGATACGAACGAGGCGTCGAGCGGCGTCGCCGTTCTTGACCGGGCGTTCGCCATACTCAATGCCTTCGGGCCGACCGACGACCGGCTGACCCTGACCGAGCTTTCACGCCGGACCGAGCTTTATAAGAGTACGGTTTTGAGACTGCTCGGCGCTTTGGAGCATGGCGGATTCATCCGGAAGCTGAGCGACGGGCAATACGCAATCGGTCATCAGCCGTTGCGGCTTGCGACGCTCTATCAGCGGTCGTTTCAGGTGGGGCCTGTGATCGAACCGTTGCTTCAGCAGTTGAGCCGGGACTTGGGCGAAACGGCCAGTTTCTACGTACGCCAGGGCGATCAACGTCTCGTGTTGTATCGCGTCGAACCTAGCCGCAGCGTTCGGGTATCGATTCGCGTCGGAGAGGAGTTCGCGATCGATAAGGGCGCCTCCGGCAAAGTCCTGCTCGCGTTCTCGGAGACACAGGATCCGCGCTGGCAAGAGATCCGCGAACGGCTATGGGCCACCTCGTTTGGCGAGAGGGATCCGGAAACGGCATCGGCCTCGGTGCCCGTGTTCAATTCGACCGGCGAGTTGCAGGGCGCGTTGACGCTTTCAGGACCAAAGGGCCGTTTCGATGCTCCGGCGGTCATCGATGCAGCATTGGCGATGTTGCTCGATAGCGCGCGGCGAGCGACCGTCGCACTGGGCGGAAACGGATCGAGATATGACGCGAGCATCGCGAGCTTCGTGAAAGCGCCGCCAGCCGCCGATGGAAGCGAGCGCTCTGCCTGAAGGACGGCAGTCACATGCTTTCACGCACACGCCGCACGGATGAAGTCGGGAATCTCGACGGCTTTCAGCTTTCCATCGGCTTGTTTGACACACAGCGCGCGCGTCGCGCGAAATTCGCAGATCAGCGTTTCACCGCGCACGATCCGATGCCGCTGAACGTAACGCGGCCGCATAGCACTTGCTAGATCGATCTACTTGCCTTAGAGTCTTTTGACCAGGCCGAGCGTGCCCTGACCGCCCCGCCCAGGTCGATGCACGAACAATCTGCTCGCCGATAACGCGACCCCGACGCGGCCGCCGCGCTCGGCCTCGCGGGCAAACGTGGCCCGCGTGATCCGCACGATGGCTGCGTCGACGGCGGCCCGATGATCCAACGTTTCTGAGGTGAACCATGCGTGAACTTAACGGGCGCGGCGATCTCTGCTGCATCAACACGGGCACGCTCGGCTATCGCGAGCCGATCGAAGTGACGGCCGGACGCATCGCCGAACAGGGCTTCGGCTGGATCACGCCGTGGCGTCAGGAAATCGACGAAAACAATCCGCAAGCAGCCGCCAGTGCGATCCGCGCGGCCGGCCTGAAGGTCGGCGCGTATTGCCGCACGGCGTATTTCGCGGCCAACGACGCCGCGGGCCGTCGCGCCGCGATCGATTCCAACCGCCGCGCGCTGGAAACGGCAGCCGTGCTGGGCGCGCCGATGCTCGTCGCCGTCGTCGGCGGATTGCCGCCCGGTTCGCGCGATATCGACGATGCACGCGAGCAGATTCTCGACGGCCTCGCCGCCTTGCAGCCGACGATGAACGAAACAGGCGTGCGCGTCGCGCTCGAGCCCTTGCATCCGGTGTACGCGGCCGATCGCAGCCTGCTCAATACGCTCGACCAGGCGCTGGACTGGTGCGACCGGCTCGACCCGTCGCGCGAGGGAGGCTTCGGCGTGGCCATCGACGCTTACCATGTCTGGTGGGATCCGGCGCTGATGCCCGCCATCGCGCGCGCGGGCGACCGGATCCTCGCGCTGCACGTATGCGACTGGCTGGTCGAAACCCGCGATCCGTTGCAGGACCGCGGAATGATGGGCGATGGCGTCATCGATCTCAAGCGGCTGCGCGCGGCGGTGGAAGCCGCCGGTTACGACGGTCCCGTCGAAGTGGAGATTTTTTCCCGGCTCGACTGGTGGGCGCGCCCGGCCGACGAGACGTTGCGGATCTGCCGCGAGCGCCTGTTCGAGTGCTGCTGAGCATCAACGTCCGACGTAAATCGGCGGCCGCTTCTCGCTAAAACTGCGGATGCCCTCCGCGGCATCCTCGGTGCTCGCGGCGAGCGCGCCCGCCATCGCTTCGAGTGTCGAGCCGGTTTCCTCGCCGCTGGCGGCGTTGAGCAACTGTTTGGTCAGTTGCAGCGCCACCGGCGCGCGCGCCGCCATGTCCAGCGCCAGTCGATGCGCACGTTCCAGCACGCGGTCCTGCGGCACGACCTCGTGCACAAGGCCGCACGCCCGCGCGTCCGCGGCCGTCACGCGCGCGCCGCTCAAGGCGAGGTATTTTGCGTGGCTCGCGCCGGTCAGACGCACGAGCCGCTGCGTGCCCGACCAGCCGGGGCAAGTCGCGATCGATGCCTCCGGCAGCGCGAAACGGGCCTCTTCGGCCGCGATACGCACGTCGGCCGTGATCGCCAGTTCCAGCCCGCCGCCGAAGGCATGACCGTTGATCGCCGCGATCACGGGCTGACGCAGCCGCGCCCATTGGTCGAAGACCTGATGACCTCGCCGCACCCAGTGGCGCCACATGTCCAGCGGCCTGAGCGCGGCCCATTCGTTGATGTCCGCGCCGACGCAGAACGCCTTCACGCCGCCGCCCGCGAGGATGACGACGCGCGTCTCATCGTCGGCTTCGATCGCGCGGGCCGCATCTTCGAGTTGATCCAGCATGGCGGGCGTCAGCGCATTGAGCTTGTCCGGCCGGTTCAGCGTGACGATGGCGACAGCCGCATCGCGAACGATGGAAACGAAGCGATCAGTCATGGCGTCCTTCGCGAGGTTTGAGCCGGAGTCCGAAGGGCGCATCGGTGAAAAGCGCTCCATCCATCTGACGCAGATCCGAGGCGACCTTTAGCGCAACCTCGGCCTGATCCAGAATGTCGCGCTGCAAATCCACGCCGGGAGCGATCTCGCGCACGGTCAGCCCGTCATCGAGAAGATCGATGACGCAGCGTTCGGTCACGTAGGTCACGCGCTGCCCGCGCTCGCGCCCCACGCGGCCGCAGAACGTGATCTGCTCGGCCGTCCGGACGAACTTGCGCGTGCGGCCTTCCTTGACGATCGCGAGCCTGCCGCCGCCGACTTCCAGCTGCGCGCCCGCGGTGAAAAAGCCCGAGAACACGATGCGGCGCGCATGAGCGGTGATATCGACGAAGCCGCCGCATCCCGCCGTCAGATACGGTTTCGACGCGAGCCGGGAGACATTCACGCTGCCATCGGCGTCGACTTGCAGAAAGGACAGCAGTGCGATGTCGAAGCCGCCGCCCTGAAAATACGTGAACTGATTCGGCGACGCGACGATCGCGTCCGCGTTCGATGCGCAACCGAAAGCGAACCCGAGCAAAGGCATGCCGCCGACCGCGCCCTGTTCGATCGCCCACGTCACTTCGCCGTGCAAGCCTTCCTCGAGCAGGATGCGCGGGACATTGGCCGAAATGCCGAAGCCCAGATTGGCCGCGTACCCATGCGCGAGCTCCATCGCGGCGCGGCGGGCGATGACCTTCTCCGGTCCCCACGGCGTCGGCTCGAAGGAATCCATCGGAAGCGTGATTTCGCCGCTGATCGCGGGATCGTAGGGCGTCTGCGTGGTCTGCCACTGGTCCGGATCGACCACGACGTAATCGACCAGATTGCAGGGCAGCCGCACGTCGTGCGGCCGCAGCGTGCCGGATTTCACCACGCGCTTGACCTGCGCGATCACGATGCCGCCGTTGTTGCGCGCGGCCAGCGCCTGATCGATGCCGCCCAGCAGCGCGCCTTCGTGTTCGTAGCCGAGATTGCCCGCTTCGTCGGCCGTGGTCGCGCGGATGATCGCCACGCGCGGCGCGATCGCCGGGAAGTAGAGCCAGTCATCGCCATCGAAGGACACCTTGCGCACGACCGGACGCGCGGCGGCGGCGGCGTTCATCGCGCAGCCCTGTAAATCGGGATCGACGAACGTGCCCATTCCGACCTTGGTCAGCACGCCGGGACGCTTCGCGGCGGCGTCGCGGTGCATGTCGAACAGGATGCCGCTCGGAACGTTGTAGGCCTCGATTTCGTTGTCGGCGATCATGCGCCAGATGTTCGGCATCGGCAGCGACGACGGGCCGCTCGGATACGAGCCCGCGAGCGTGCGCGCGAGCAGCCCGGGCCGGGCGAGATGATCGATGCCCTTGACGCCGTACATGTCGCCCGCGGCGATCGGGTTCAGCGTCGTGAGGTCGCGCGGCTGTCCCTCGCGCTCGAAGCGCTCGCCGATGGCCGCGAGAATCTTGTCGGGGCAGCCGAGCGCGCTGGACGAGCTGATGCTGACGACATCGCCGGTTCGCACGAGCCTGGCCGCCGCGTCCGCGGTAATGAGCTTTCTCATGTTTTTATCGATGAAGGTCGAACAGCGCTGCGCCGCGCTTCATCGCGTTGCGGGCGATGATGCCGCGATGAATCTCCGAGGTGCCGTCGAAGATGCGATAGACGCGCGCATCGCGGTAATAGCGTTCGATGGCCAGCTCCTTGCAGAAGCCCATGCCGCCGAAGACCTGCACCGCGCGATCGACGACGCGCCCAAGCGTCTCGGAAGCCTGCACCTTGACCATTGAAATCCAGTCGCGCGCGTCCTGTCCCGCGTCCATCATGCTCGCGGTGTTGAGCAGCATCAGCCGCGCCGCGTTGATCTCCATCACGCTGTCCGCGATGAGTTGCTGGATCATTTGAAAATCGCCGATGCGCGTGCCGAACTGCCGCCGTTCGCCGGCGTACTCGATCATCATTTCGAGCACGTGCGTCGCCTTGCCGATGCCGCGCGCGCCGATCAACGCGAGGCGCACGCGGCCGAGCATGTTCATCGCGAGTTTGAAGCCTTCGCCCTGTCGTCCGATGAGGGCCATCGGCTCTAGCGGGACGTCGTCGAAGAAGAGTTCGTGGTGCGGCGTGCCGCGAAGACCCATCATCCGTTGATCGCGGCCGACAGTGAAACCCGGAAGATTCTTGTCGACCGCGAAGAGCGAGATTTCCTTCTCGCCGGTGCGGGCCGAGACGAGAAAGAAATCGCTCCATTGCGCATCGCTGATGAAGTGCTTGCTGCCGTTCAGCGCCCAGCCGAACGACGTCTTGCGCGCCGTGGTTTCGATGCCCTGGGCGTCCGAACCCGCGCCCGTTTCGGTGATCGCGAGGCCGCAGGTTCGCGCGCCGGCAATCGCCGGTTTCAGCCAGCGGTCGATCTGTTCGCCTTCGCAGGCGAGCAGCGCGTCGTAGACGTTGCCGAACGCGCGCCGCACGAGTATGTCGGAGCTGTGGCCGAACTGCTCCTCGCATAGCATCGAATCGACCGTGTTCAGTCCGCCGCCGCCGAGTTCGGCGGGCATGTTCACCGCATAAAGACCCAGCGCACGCGCCCGCGCCTGCAAGTCGCGGGCGATCTCGGGCGCGAGCGCGCCTTCCTCTTCCACTTGCTGTTCGAGCGGCTGCAACTCGGACCGGACGAAGCGGCGCGCGGTCTCGATCATCATTTTCTGCGTGTCGCTCAGCGTGAAGTCCATCGAGCTCTCCGATTCGAGTTTTAGTCAGCACTGGTCGCGGCGACACGCAGCGACGGATGCAACGAGACTTCGAAGGGCATACGTTCGAGCACGTCGCGAACGAGGTCGACGCCCGGCGCGATTTCGATCAGCCGCAAGCCTTCGGGCGCGAGTTCGAAGACGGCACGCTCGGTGACGTAAAGCACTTGTTGGCCGTCCGCGCGGGCGCGCTTGCCGCTGAACGTGATGTGGCGCACTTGCTCGACCAGCTTCGGGACCGCGCCGTGACGCCGGATGCGCACTTGCCCGTCTTCCAGCTCGACTTCAAGCCCCTTCGCCTCGAACGTGCCGCAAAAGACGACCTTGCGCGTGCGCTGCGTGATGTCGACGAAGCCGCCCGGCCCGACGATGTTCTCCCCCAGCCACGAGACGTTGACGTTGCCTTGCGCGTCGAGTTCGCCCATGCCGAGGAACGCGATATCGATGCCGCCGCCGCTGAACAGGTCGAACTGATCGGTGGACTTGAGGATCGCGCTCGCATGGCGCGTGGCGCCGAACAGATCGCCGCCCAGCAGTTCGCCGTTGTGCGATCCCTGCTCGATCACGGTCCAGCTGATGTCCACGCCTTCCGCATGCGCCACCGCGGGAATGCCATCGGGCAAACCGTAACCGAAGTTGACGCACGCGCCGGGTTCCAGCTCCTTCGCGGCGCGTTTCGCGATGATGTAGCGGATGCCCTCGGGCAGCGGCGGCGGCATGCGCGTGGCGGGCGCGGGCGCTTCGCCGCTGATGGCCGGATCGTAGTGCCCGGTGGTCGTCTGCTTCTGATCCGCGTACACGCAGATATCGTCGACGAGAACGCCCGGCACGGTGACCGCGCGCGCCGGCGTGATCGGCGTGGCGCATACGTCGCGCACCTGCGCGAACACGCGGCCGCCGCGGTTGTGCGCGGCGAGCGCGGCGGCGAAAGCGTCGATATCGGCCGGCTCTTCGCGCGATGTCAGATTGCCCTGCATGTCCGCCGTGGTGCCGCGCACGATCGCGAAGTCGATTTCGAAGGGCTTGTACCAGAGCAGTTCCTTGCCGCCCAGCGTGACGACTTCGACGAGATCGTCCCGCGCGCGCAGGTTGACGCGCCCGCCGCCGTGGCGCGGATCGGCGAAGGTATCGAGGCCGATGTGCGTGACGAGCCCGTGGCGGCCCGCGCCGGCTTCGCGGATCAGCGTCTGGATCACGCCGGCGGGCAGGGTGTAGGCCTCGATGCGTTCCTCGCGCGCGAGCTTCTGCATCGGCTTGGACCAGGTCCAGTGGCCGCCGATCACGCGCTTCACCATGCCTTCGTGCGCGAAGCGGCTGATGCCGCTCTTGACGCCGTCGCCGATGCCGAGGCCGTGGATCAGCGTGAGATCGCGCGGATGGCCCGTCGCGAGAAAGCGGCGCTCGATGGCTTCCGTGATGTGATCGGGTTCGACGAGTCCGCCGCCCGAGCCGCTCAATACGACGACCGCGCCGTCGAAGATCGCCGCCGCCATGAAATCCGCATCGGTCAGGTGTGCACGCTTCATTTCATCGGTTCTCGTTGTCCGTCCGTGCGCCCGCGCGGACCATCAGCACGTTGATTCCGTCCTGGATCAGCACGCCGTCCTGGTTGTGTACTTCGACCTGCAAACGCACGATGCCGCGATCGGAGCGGCGCGTCGGACGCTTGTCCAGCACGCGGATGCGCCCCTGGACGCGGTCGCCGATCAGCACCGGCTTGTGAAAGCGATACGTCCACTCGAGCGTCGCGACGGCGGCGAAGCGCGTCGCCGCGCGGTTCTTGAGGCCGTCGAGCATGGCGAGGCACAGCAGACCGTGCGCGACGCGGCCGGGAAAGCCGACATCGCGGGCGAATTCGTCGTCCATGTGGACATCGAAGAAATCGCCCGAGATGCCCGCGAACTGCACGACATGGCTTTCGGTGACCACGATGCCCGACGTCGTGAAGCCGAGGCCGGGCTCGATCTCGTCGAAGAGCAGGGGATGGCTCATGCGGTTCCTTATCAGTCGAACTCGGGCGCATACGGCACCCGTTCGCGATTGACGATGCGGTAATTGGTGTCGTTCAGCGCGTCGATTCGATGCATGTCGATGCTCGACAGCGTGAAGTCCATCACGTCGAAGTTGGCCTCGATGTTCCTGCGCTGCGTCGACATCGTGTTGATCGGGACGCCTTTCTGGAGAATCCAGCGCAGCGCCACCTGCGCACCCGACTTGCCGTAGCGCGCACCGATTTCCTCGAAAAGCGGATAGTTGAAGATTTCGCCGCGCGCGACCGAGCAGTACGACGAAAGCGGAATGCCGGTCTCGATGGCGGTATCCATCAGCACACGCTGGTTCAAGAGCGGATGGAACTCGACCTGATTGGTGACGAGCGGCAGCGCGGTCGCGGCTTTCGCGGCGCGCATCATCGCGGCGTTGAAGTTGCTGACGCCGATATGACGCGTCAGGCCCGCGCGCGCCGCTTCTTCGAGGCGCCGCACGGAAGGCGCGACGTTGCCGTCCGCGGGCGGCCAGTGCAGCAGCAGGACGTCGGCCTGCTCGATCTTCAGCTTCTCGAGGCTTTCGCGCAGCGACGGCATGAAACGTTCGTCGGAATCGTTGGCGGGCGCGATCTTGGTCGTGATGCACAACTCGTCGCGCGGGATGCCGATCGCCCGCAGCGACGAGCCGACGCCGAGTTCGTTGTCGTAGAGCTGCGCGGTATCGATCGCGCGATAGCCGGTTTCGATCGCGTCCGTCAGCGCGTCGCGCAGTTGCTGTCCGTTGAGCGGCCAGGTGCCGAAAGATCGTTGATGCGTGCGTTGGAAAAGTATGTTCATGGTGTCGTGACATCAGAAGACGGCGGCCGTCTTCGCGAAAAAGGCGCGGATGCCGAGCTCCGCGTCGGGACTGGAGCGGACCGCGAGCGCGGCCGATGTATAGGCTGCGTGCGGATCGTCGTGGTCATCGACGATCAGCGCCTTGGCGAGCGCGGCGGCGCGCGGCGATACGCGGCACAGGCGCGCGGTCCATTCCTGCAACTGCGCTTCGACTTCCTGCGGCGTGCAGACCGCATTGACGATGCCCCACTGCAGCGCGGTCGATGCATCGATCTCCTGCGACAGCAGCACCGCTTCGAGCGCGCGCCCGCGGCCCGCGATGCGCTGCAAGCGGTCGCCGCCCTCCCAGCCGGGAATGGCGCCGATGGAAACTTCCGGAAAGCGCAGGCGCGCGCCGGTGCCAGCGAGCCGCAGATCGCAGCACAGCGCGAGTTCCAGGCCGCCGCCGAAGCACAGTCCTTCGATGACGGCCACGGTCGGGCAGCGCAGCCGTTCGAAGCGCCGGAACACCGCGTTGCCTTCGCCGACCCATTGCGTCGCGAATGTCTCCGGACTCAGCGCCGACCATTCGCGGATGTCGGCGCCGGACGAAAACACGCCGCCCGGCGTGCCGCGCAGCACGACGGCGCGAATGCCGTCGTCCCGATTGATTTGCGCGATCTGCTCGTCGAGCGCGGCCAGCATCGCGAAGTCGAGCGCGTTGGCCTTGCCCGGATTGCTGAGTTCCAGCACGAGCACGGCATCTTCGCGACGCGAGAGAATGTGTCCCATCGATGGTTCCTCGGTCGTCGTGGTCACAGGCGCGGAACGGAGAGCGCGCCGTCGACGTTGAGCACGCTGCCCGTCGCGAACGCCATCTGTCCGCAGACGAGCGCCGCGACGGCCGACGCGACGTCCTGCGGCGCGCCCCAGCGCTTCATCGGGACGATGCCGCCGGCGATGCGTTCGTCGTAGCGCGCGGCGACGCCTTCCGTCATCGGCGTGCGGATGATGCCGGGGCGCACTTCGAATACGCCGATTGCGAGCGGCGCGAGGCGCAGCGCGAACAGCTTGGTGAGCATGCCCAGCCCGGCCTTCGACATGCAGTATTCGCCGCGCTCCGTCGACGCGAGTTCGGCGCTGACCGACGACACCGAGACGATGCTGCGCGAATCTTCGCTGCCGATCGCGGCCATGTGGCGCGCCACGGCCTGCGTGAGAAAGAACGTGCCGCGCATGTTGATATCGACGACGCGGTCATAGGACTGCTCGTCTACCTCCAGCAGATCGCCGCGCTGCCCGGCCGAGACGCCCGCGTTGTTGACGAGACAGGTGATCGGCCCGCAGTCCGAAACGATGCGCTCGACGAGCGCGCGATGGGCGGCGCTATCGGCGAGATCGTGCCGGTAAAAGCGTGCGCGCGCGCCGTGCGCTTCGACGGCGGCCATCGTTTCGTTCGCGTTGTCGTCATCGATGTCGATCAGCGCGAGATCGAACCCGCGCGTCGCCAGCTCGATCGCGATGCTCGCGCCGATGCCGCGGCGCGCGCCGGTGACGAGCGCGAGCGGCGGGGCGCGGCGCGGCGTCAGTACAGGAGATGAGGTAGCCATTCGGAGAACGCCGGCACGAAAGCCAGCAGCAGGATGGTCACGAACATGATGGCCATGAATGGCAGCATGGGCCGCACAAGATTCACCATTCGGATGTTGGCGACGCCGGTGACGATGAAGCAGGCCGTGCCGATGGGCGGCGTCACGAGCGAGATGCCGACGATGGCGATGGCGAGAATCGCGAAATGGATGTCGCTGAAGCCGGCGTCCTGCGCGATCGGCAGGAATAGCGGAATCAGCAGGATGAGCGCGGGAATGCCGTCGAGCAACGCGCCCAGCAGCCAAAACACGACCACGATGAACACCGTGAAGACGAACTTGTTGCCGGTCAGTTGCGTAGCGAATTCGGCGACCTGCTCGCCGACCGAGTTGTACGCCAGCATGTATCCGAGAATCTGCGCGACGCCGACGAGCGACAGCACGATTGCGCTGGTGCGGCCCGCCTTGATCAGAATGCCGAGCCATGCGCGGTTCGGAATGGATCGCTGCACGAGCGTGATGATCGTCACGTAGGCCACCGCCGCCGCAGCGGACTCGGTCGCCGTGAAGAAGCCCATGAAGATCCCGCCCAGGATGATGATCGGCGCACCGAGCGCGGGGATCGCGAGCATGAACGCGCGGCCGAGCTCGCGCACGCTGAAGTGGACCGGCGCGACGGGCGGCTCGGAGCGCGCGCGATACATGATGATGAGCATCTTCGTGATGCCGACCAGCAGGGCAGGCAGCGTCGCCGCGAGAAAGAGTTTCGTGACCGACATGTTCGCGACCGTCGCCAGCACGATGATCGTGATCGACGGCGGAATCAAAATGCCCGTGCCGGCCGCCGCCGCGATAATCGCGGACGACCATTCCTTGCGATAGCCGGCTTTTTCCATCGACGGCAGCATCGCCGAACTGATCGCGGCGGCATCCGCGTTGACGGAGCCGCTCAAGCCGGAGAAGACCATCGTCGAGGCGACGGCGGAAACGCCGAGCCCGCCGGGCACGCGGCCCACCAGCAGATTCATGAAGTTGACGAGGCGCCCGGCCGAGCCCGAATGAAAGAGAATTTCTCCGGCGAGGATGAACAGCGGCACCGCGAGCAGCGTGAACGAATCGACGCCGTGATACATCGCCTGCGCGATGTTGGTCAGCGGCAGGCCTTGCATCAGGCCGTCGATGGTGCCGACCGCGCCCAGCGAAGCGATGATCGGCGCGCCGGCGACGACGAATAGCGCGAGCAGTCCGACGGTCAGAATCATTGCGTCCTCGTCTCGGTATGGCCGTGGCCGTGTTGCGCGCTTTCGAGGTTAGCGTGGGCGGCCAGGTCCCATGCGTGCGCCGCGAGATGCAGCAGACCCAGCGCGCTGCCGGCGGGAATCGCGGCGAACGATATCCATTGCGGGATGCCGCTCGGCGTCATCTGGTTGAGCCCGAGCTGCATGAACTGCCAGCCGCCCCAAGTGAGCGCCACGAGCAGGAAGCCCATCAACAGCATCTGCGCGAATGACGCCAGCGCGAGCCATCGGCCGCTCAGCTTGTCTTCGAAGAGTTCGAAAGCGACGTGCACCTTGTCGCGCACCCCGACCGCGATGCCGATGAAGGTCATCCAGATCATCAACGTGACGCTGACCTCGATGTTCCACGAGAGCGAGACGTGGAAGACGAAGCGGGACAGGATGCCCGCAAGAACGACGCAGAAGATCGCGAAAACCAGGACCGCTATCAGCAGGTCTTCGACGCTCGCGAGCACGCGCAACGCCGCAACCTTGTTGATGCTGTCCCGTGGCTCGCGCGAACGCGGATCGGGTTTCATGTCGGGAACCTCCGGCGGTTATCCGAGGGCGGGCAGGTAGGTGCCCAGTTCGGCGAAGTTGGCGCGGTACTTCGTATAGATCGGCTTGACCGCTGCCTGGAACGCGGGAAGATTCGCGTCGTTGAACGCCACGCCCGCCTTCTTCGCTTCGGCCAGATACTTCGCATCGGAAGCCAGCCACAGATCGCGTTCGTGCTGCTGAGCCTGCGCGGCGGCTTCCTTCACGGCGTCCTGTTTCTTGGGGTCGAGCGAGTCGAACCACTTCTTGCTGGCGAGCATCGGATCGATCGAGAAGAAGTGATTCGTGTACGAGTAGTGCTTCGCCACCTCGCTGTGATGCTGCTGAACGAAGAACGTCACCGAGTTCTCCGCACCATCGACGACGCCCTGCTGCAACGCGGAATAGATTTGCGTCGTGTCGAGCGGCGTCGCTTGTGCGCCGAGCTGGTTGAACGTCGCGATCATGATCTGATTGCCTTGCGTACGGATCTTCAGGCCCTTCAGATCGCCGGGTTCGTTGATCGGACGCGTGCGGTTGTAGACGCTGCGCAAGCCCGAGTCGAACCAGCCCAGCAGCACGAAGCCGAGATTGTCGAGGATGCCCGCATAGGCCTTGCCGAGCGCACCGTCCTGAGCCGCGAAGAGCGACTTCCGGTCGGGAAACGCGAAGGGCATCGCGAAGAGTCCGAGACGCTTGTCGTAGCCTTCCAGGTCCGCCACGTTGGTCACCGTGACTTCGAGCGTGCCGTTGCGCAGTTGCTCGTTCATGCGCGTGTGGGAGCCGAGCACGCCGTCCGGAAATACGCGCGCGTCGAAGCCGGTCGTTTCCTTCAGACGCTTGGCCATCAGATTCTCGGTGATGACCTCGGGATTGTGGCGGTCGACGACATCGCCGATGCGGATCGTCGGGGTGTCGGCGCTCGCCAGGCGCGGCAGGCAACCCGCGGCCGCCGACGCAGCCGTGAGCATCAAAATCTTGCGGCGAGAAAGCAGATAGTCATGCATGTCTCGGACTCCTATGGGTCTGATGTCCATATTGCATTGCGACGAAAAAGGCGCGAAGAGACGCTGCCGATGCGACTGCGAAAATCTGTTAGATCGATCTACTACAGGGTAAAAGCTGCGCGGATACGGTGCAAGGAGATTTTTATAAGGGAAACCCGAACGGAGCACGTCCGGGTATGAAGCGCTTATTTGCGCGCGCCGCAGGTTCCGCGGATGACGAGAACCGGCTCCGAGACGATGCGCGTGGGCGTGCGCGAAGGCTCCGTCATGCGCTTGAGCAGCAGATCGGCGGCGGCGCGGCCGATGTCGTCCTGCAAGACCTGGACCGTGGTCAGCGGCGGCTCCCAGAGCTCGGCTTCCGGCACGTCGTCGAAGCCTACGACGCCGAAGTCTGCGCCAGGCTCGATGCCGTGGGCGCGCAGTCCGAGCATCACGCCGAACGCGACGATGTCGTTGCCGCATACGACGGCCGTCGGCGGATTCTTCAGCGCAAGCAGTTCGGTGATGATGCGCTTTCCGTCGTGACGCGTGAGCGGCGACGGCACGAGCAGCCGTTCGTCGAGTTTGATCTTCGCGTCGCGCAGCGCGTCGCGATAGCCCTCGGCGCGGTCGCTGCCGGTCGACGCGCGCATCACGCCGCCGATCATCGCGATGCGTTTGTGCCCGAGCGAAATCAGATGCGAGGTCGCGAGCGCCATGCCGCGACGATTGTCCACGCCGACGTAATCGGCCTTGAGGCCCGGCACGTAACGCGAAGCGAAGACGCACGGAATGCCCCACGCGAGCACCTGACGCATCTGCGCGGCCGTCGTCGATTCGGTCGGACAGACGATGAGACCGTCGATATTGTGCTGCCGCACGGTATCGAGAAAGCGGCCTTGGCGTTCGAGCGATTCGTCGGTGTTGCCGAGCAGCGTGATGAACCCTTGCGTGCTCAGGCTCGCCTCGATGGAGCGGACGAGCATCGTGAAATACGGATTGGCGAGGTCGTTGACGACGACGCCGACGGTGTTCGTCTGATTGCTGCGCATGCCCGCCGCATGGCGGTTGTAGACGTAGCCTTTGCGCTTGAACGCTTCCAGCACGCGCTCGCGCGTGGCTTCGGAGATGCGCGGGCTGTTGCGCAGCACGAGCGAGACCGTTGCGCGGGACAGGCCGAGATCGTTTGCAATATCCAGCAGCGTGACGGGAGAACCTGGTTTGCCTCGGGTCATTGGAACGGTCGATGAGTCGTATGCCCGGAGTGTATCCGAATCGGCCGCGAGATCCGTCTTCCGGTCAGCCATGCGCGATGCCGAAGAACGCGGCGACGATCTCCGCCTGATTCTCCAGCAGATGACGCCCGAGATGGATGCGGTGGCCGCGTTCTTCGGCCTGACAGAGCAGTTGTGTGCGTTCAGGCTTCATGATGATGTCCGCCACCAGCACGCGGCGGTCGAGCCGGGCGATGTCGAACGGCAACGGATCTCCGGCCGCCATGCCGCACGGCGTCGCGTTGACGACCATATCGACATCCGCGGGACTGGCGCTTCCGGCCGAGACGTTCACATCGGGATAAGCGTGCGCAAGCTCCGCGATCAGCGCGTCCTGCTTCGCGCGATCCACATCGATCAATTGCAGCGCTTTCACGCCCGCGCGGGACAGCGCATGCGCGAGCGCTTTTCCGGCTCCGCCCGCACCCGCCTGAAACACCGACATGCCGCGCGGCTCGTGGCCCTGTTTTCGCAGTCCGCGCGTGAAGCCTTCGCCGTCGTACATCTCGCCGACCCATTCGCCCGATTCGACGCGGCGCATGCAATTGATCGCGCCCACTTTCCGCGCAATCGGCAGGAGCCGGTCGACGAGGCCGGTCATCGATATCTTGTGCGGCACCGTGACGACGATGCCATCGAGATTGCCGATCGTCTTCAGTCCGGCGATGGCGGTCGCGAGCGACGCGGCGGGAATCTGCATCGGCACGAGCACCGCGTTCACGCCCATGCGCTGGAATATCTCGTTGAAGACGAGCGGCGAGCGCGCTTGCGCAATCGGATCGCCGACGATGGCGAAGAGGCGCGTGTCTCCGGAAACAGCGGCGTTCAGTGCGAAAGTCATGATGACGAGTCCGGGTTGACGATCATGAGTCGATGCTCATCCGACGAGGCGATCAGCGCGTCGATCAGCAGATGCGCATTCAAGGCGCTGCGCAATGACGCGACCGGCTCGATTCCGTGCGTGGCGGCGTCGATGAAATTGGCGATCACGGCCTGATGGGCGTGATGAGAGAAGGCCATCGGGTTCGCGCCTGAACCGAGCGAAGCGGTTTCGCCTTCGTCGAGCGTGGTGCCGTCCATGTACTGCACGACGAGCCTGCCGCCGCCGAGCGTCGCGCTGCCGTTGCTGCCGCTCAATTCGATGCGTTCGGGAAAGCCGGGAAAGATGGCCGTGCTGGCGTGCAGCGACGCGACGCAGCCGCTTCGGTATCGCATGACGCCCGCGACGGTGTCCTCGCATTCCATGCGGTGCGCGCGGCTCGTGATCGCGTAGGCGAACACTTCGTCGGGAAGGCCGACCAGCCACAAGAAAAGATCGAGCGTATGGATGGCCTGCGTCATCAGCACGCCGCCGCCGTCGCGCTCGCGCGTGCCGCGTCCGGGTTCGTCGTAATAGGACTGCGGACGCCACCACGGAACGGCGATGCTCGCGCTGTGGATGTCGCCGAGCGCGCCCGCGTCGAGCAATTGACGGAGCTTGCGCGCTGCGTCGCGCGTGCGATGTTGCAGCACCGCAGCCGCGACGATGCCGCGTTGCTCGCATAGCGCGACCAGCTCGCGCGCGCGGGACGTGGTGACGTCGATGGGCTTCTCGACCAGCAGATGTTTGCCCGCCGCCGCGATCATCGCGCCGAGTTCGAGATGCGTGTTCGGCGGCGTCAGCAGCAGCACGCCGTCGACGTTGTCATCGGCGAGCGCGGTGTCGAGATCGAGCGTGACGCGCGCATGCGGCAATTGTCGGGCGAAAGCGCTTGCGCGTTCCCGCGACCTCGCAACGACATACCGAACGGTCGCGCGGTCCTGCAAGGCCAGCAGACTCGCCAGATGCGGCGCGGATGCCATGCCCGCGCCGACGACTGCGAGCTTGAAACCGGTCTCGTTCATGTCTATTGTCTCCGTTGAAAGACAATAAGGTAGATCGATCTAATTGTCCAGCCGCCGATGACATCGACGGGAAAGATTCACTTGGTGTATTTCGCGAGCACCACGACGGAGAAAGAGTTCATGAACTGTTCGACGCGCTCGAAGCCGCCCGCGTCCTGTGCGAATACCGACAGGCTGTCGACGAGGTGCGTGAGCAGGAAGATCAGGTCTTCCTTCGGCGTGTCGCGCTTCAGCTCGCCGGTGCGGCTCGCATGCTCGACGGCGACTTCGACGGCCGCGTGGATCTCGGTCGTGAAGCCCGCGAGCGCCGCGCGCGCCTCGTCGGTCAGGACGTCGCTTTCCAGGCGCAGCCGGCCAATCAGACTCCACGGCCTGCGCGTCTTGCCGCCGGGATTGTATTTGCGGAACAGATTGCGGTTGTAGGCGACTTCCGCCTGCAGCTTCTCTCGCAGCGACAGCGTTTCGTCGAGCCAGATTTTCTTCTGTCCCGCGGTGGCGCCGGCCACGTATTCCTTCACCACTTCCTCGACGAGACTGTTCTTGTTGCCGAAGTGATAGTGGATGTTGGTGGTCGTGATGCCGAGCTCCTTCGCGATCACGCCAAACGTTGTCTTGTGATAGCCGTGCGCGATCAGGAGCTTCTTCGCCAGATCCTTGATGCTGTCGTACATCGGAGATTTTTTGGGCGCGGCGCTTGTTTTGTCGGTCTTGTCGTTCTGACTCAACGGTTCATCTCGGTGGGGATCGGACTGCCGGCTCGGCCTCGAACGAGGCGAAGCAACGGACGGGGATGCTGCGGAATTTGCGGTTGATTTTACACGACCCCCATTTGTCGATCTCTTCGCCGCCTTCTCCGCAAACGACTGCGCGCGTTCCATTTTTCGCCTCCCGAAAATCTCGTTGCGTAGTGCCCGGAAATGATGTTAATGTCCACTCAACGTACTTACTAGTAAGTAAGTATAAGGGAATACTAGAATGGGACATCACTGCTTCGGCAGTGAAAAAAAAGGAGGCGCGATGCAGGAACACATGGTGGTGCGCAAACACGGCGCGGTCGCGGAGATCGTCATCAATCGACCGGAGAAGATGAACGCGATCACGCCCGAGATGACGCAGACGCTCGCCGGCATCCGGCAGGACATCGAGCGTGACGAAGCGATCCGCGCGGTGCTGCTGCGCGGCGAAGGCGAGCGCGCATTCAGCGCGGGAAGCGATCTCCATTCGCTCAAGACGTATCGCACGACGTGGGAGTTTCGCGCCCGCACCGATTACGCGATGGTCGTGCGCGAATTCACCAAGCCCGTCGTCGCGGCATTGAAAGGCTGGGTGTTGGGCGGCGGCCTGGAAATGATGCTTGGCGCCGATGTCCGCGTCGCGGGACAAAGCGCGAAGTTCGGCGCGCCTGAAGTGGTGCGCGGTTGGGTCGGCGGCGGCGGTGCGTCGCAAATGCTGCCGCGCCTCATCGGCTACGGGCAGGCCATGCGCCTTCTGCTGACCGGCGACACTATCGATGCGAACGAGGCGCTCCGCATCGGCCTTGTCGAGATGGTGGTCGAGGATGCGGCCGTCGTCGAAACCGCGATGGCGCTGTGCCGCAAGATGGCCGAGTTCAGCCCGATCGCGACGCAGTCGGTCAAGGCGGCCGTGCGCGCATCGCTTTCGATGAGCGTCGAACAGGGCATTCGCTACGAGAACGAGCTGACGTCGCTGTGCTTCGCCTCGGGCAACTACGAGGAGGGCGCCAACGCATTCGGCAATCGCGCAAGCCGGAACTGATTCGCGGACAAGTACGTCACGTCGAACATAACCAGACCAAAGAGAAGCAGGAGACAGCGCCATGCAAGTCGCACATGCGCAGAACGCAGACCGCAGGAACATCCGACGCGCCGTGTTCGCGTCGACGCTCGGCACCATCATCGAATGGTACGACTATGGGCTCTATGCAGCGGCATCGGGCCTCATCATCAACAAGCTGTTCTTTCCGCAGTTGTCGTCGCTTGCGGGCACGCTCGCGGCGTTCGCGACCTTCGCGGTCGGCTTCATCATCCGGCCGGTTGGCGGCATCGTCATTTCGCATATCGGCGACAAATACGGCCGCAAACCCGCGCTCGTGTTCTGCGTGACGATCATGGGCGCGGCGACCGTCGGCCTCGGCATATTGCCGACGTGGCAGCAGGCAGGCGTGATCGCGCCGATCCTGCTCGTGCTGCTGCGCATGATGCAGGGCTTCGGCGCCGGCGCGGAACTCGCCGGCGCAATCACGCTGATCGCCGAATACACGCCGCCGAGCCGGCGCGCGTTCTTTACGTCGATTCCGAACGCGGCGACCAACTTCGGCGTGATGATCGCGATCGCGACCTTCCTGATGATCTCGTACGTGCCGGAAGACATCCTGTTCACGTGGGCGTGGCGCGTGCCGTTCATCCTGTCGCTCGGGCTGTTCGGCGTCGCGATCTACATCCGCTCGAAGCTCGATGAAACGCCCGAATACGTCGCCGCGATGGAGAAGGCGAGCGCGAAGGCCAAGGCCGAGAAAGTGCCCGTCGCGGACCTGTTTCGCAACAGCCGTCGCGAGTTGCTGTGCGGCTTCTTCGCGATGGGCGGCCATCAGGCGCTCAGCTATGTGCTCAATACCTTTGCGCTGAGCTACATGACCAACACGGTCGGCATGGCGAAGGCTGACAGCCTCGTCGTACTGATCATCGCGCTGGGCTTCTCGCTTTTCTGCGCGCCCGTCGGCGGCATGCTCGCGGACAAATACGGCAGCGGCAACGTGTTCGCCGCCGGCGCGATGATCGCGCTCGCGCTCGTGTGGCCGCTCTTCCGCGCCATCGATTCGAAGGACATCGTGCTCGCCACGATCGCGATGAGCGCGGTCTATGGAATCAGCTGGGGCTGCACCTGCGGCGCACAGGGCGCGTTCCTGTCGAATCTGTTTCCGACGCAGTACCGCTTCTCCGGCATCGCGATGTGCCGCGAGTTTTCCGGCGCGCTGATAGGCGGGCCGACGCCGTTCATCGCGACCGCGCTCGTCGCATACGCGGGCGGCAAGCCGACTTACGTGATGGTGTTCCTCGCCGTCTTCTGCCTGCTCACGCTGATCGCGGCGCTGTTCGGCAAACGCCTCTCGCGTCATCGGGACGATCAGCCCGTGTTCCAGGAATCGCATTCGGCAATCTGACGCCGATGCGGGCATCGACGCAAACACAGACAATACCGGAGTAGATGACATGCAAATTTTGACCGCCGACCAGGCTGCATCCCTGCTGAAGGATGGCGATACCTTGATGATCGGCGGATCGGGAAGCGGGCACGCCGTGCCGGAAGCGCTGATCGAGGCGCTCGAGCGGCGCTTTCTCGCGCAGGGCGAGCCGCGCCGGATCACGTCGTTTCATCCGGTCGGCCTCGGCGATCGCGGCGAACGCGGCGCATCGCGGCTCGCGCATACGGGGCTGCTCAAGCGTGTCGTATGCGGCACGCTGGTCGATTCGCCGGCGCTCGCGCAGATGGCGCTGAACAAGGAAGTCGAAGCGTGGACACTGCCGCAGGGCGCGCTCTCGCAGCTCACGCGCGAGATGGCGGCGGGGCGGCCGGGGCTCGTCAGTCATGTCGGGCTGCATACCTTCGTCGATCCGCGCAATGGCGGTGGGCTTCAGGGCGCGCCGAGCGATGACGAACTCGTCAGCCTGATCGAGCTCGACGGCCGCGAGTGGCTGTTCTACAAGCCGTTCGAAGTCGATGTCGCTTTTCTGCGCGGCACGACGGCGGACGAAGACGGCAACATATCGATGGAGCATGAAGCCGTTTTCGCGGACATGCTCTCGATGGCGCAGGCGACGAAGCGCAACGGCGGTGTCGTGATTGTGCAGGTGAAGCGGCTTGCGAAGCGCGGCACCTTGCCCGCGAAGACGGTGAAGATTCCGGGCATGCTCGTCGACGCGGTCGTCGTTCAGGAGGATCAGCCGGTGACGTATCAGACGGCTTACGATCCGTCGTTTACCGGCGAAATGCGTATTCCGCTCGGCGGTTTTCCGCGCCTTCCGCTCGACGAACGCAAGATCATCGCGCGGCGTCTCGCGATGGAACTGAGCATGGGCGCGGTGTGCAACGTCGGCTCGGGCGTGTGCACGGGCATCGGCCTCGTCGCGGCGGAAGAGGACGTGCTGCATCACATCGTGCTGACGAACGAGCAAGGGCTGATCGGCGGCGCGCCCGCGGCGGGACTCGATGCCGGCGCCGCGCGCAACTACAGCGCGATCGTCGACATGCCGTATCAATTCGATTTCTACGATGGCGGCGGCATCGATATCGCGTTTCTCTCGGCGGTCGAGATCGACGCGCAGGGCAGCGTCAATATCAGCCGCTTCGCGAACAAGCTGATCGGCGTGGGCGGGTTCATCAACATCAGCCAGAACGCGCGCAAGATGGTCTTCGGCGGCACGTTCACGGCGGGCAACCTGCAAGTGTCCTGCGAAGGCGGCAAGCTGCAGATCCTGAAGGAAGGCGCGCATCGCAAGTTCGTGTCGAAGCTGCAGCAGGTGTCGTACAGCGGACCTTTCGCGCAGGAGCGCAAGCAGACGACACTCTTCGTCACCGAGCGCGCGGTGTTCCGCGCCATCGACGGCGCGCTCGAACTGATCGAGATTGCGCCGGGCATCGATCTCGAGCGCGACGTGCTCGCGCACATGGCGTTTCGCCCCGTCATCTCGCCCGATCTCAAGCTGATGGACGAGCGACTCTTCCGTCCCGAACCGATGGGCCTCGATGCCGTGATGGCGTCGCAAGGCTGGCCGTGTCATCCGCGGCTTGCTGCGTTAGCGGGGGGCGAGCGGTGAAGCGCGAGTTGCAAGCTCTTCGAATCGATGGATCGACGCGCCTCTTCGGCATCGTCGGCAGTCCGGTGACGCAGGTGAAGACACCGCAACTGATGAACGCGCTCTTCGACGCAAGCGGCATCAATGCGACATGCCTGCCGTTCGATGTGCCCGTGAACGTGTTCGAGCCGGCCGTAGCCGGACTTCAGGCGCTCGGCAATCTCGATGGCCTGGTCGTCACCGTGCCGCACAAGGTGCGCGCGATGGCGATGGTCGACGACATGTCGGACGCGGCGCGGCGCGTCGGCGCGATCAACGTGATGCGGCAGCAGCCGGATGGCACCTGGTACGGCGATATGTTCGACGGCACAGGCCTCGTGCAGGGACTGACGCGTCTCGGCTTCGAGGTTCGCGGCCAGCGCGTGAAGCAGCTCGGCGCGGGCGGTGCGGGCGCCGCGGTCGCGCACGCGCTGGCCGAGGCGGGCGCGGCGAGCATCGCGTTGAGCGATCCGCAGCGCGAGCTGTCCGAGCAGTTGTCGGCGCGACTGAACCGCTTCTATCCGGATTGCGAGGCTCGCGTCGATGTCGATCCGGCGAATGTCGCGGGCATGGATCTGCTCATCAACTGTTCGCCGGTCGGCATGAAGCCGGGCGATGGCATGCCGGCTTCCTTTGGCGCCTTTTCCGAAGCGATGCAGGTCGTCGACATCATCATGACGCCCGCCGAAACGCCGCTGCTGAAACATGCGCGGCAGTGCGGCTGTCGCGCGACCAACGGACGGCCGATGATCGACGGGCAGCTCGCGGCGTTCGCGACGTTTTTCGGCATCGACATGCCCGCAGCGTTCCCTATCCTTTTCGACGCGCCTATCCGGACCTGACTACCATGCATATCGTTCTTCCGACCGCTTCCGGCGAGTTCGAAAACTACACGCTCAAAGGCGATCCGATCGGCGGCGCGCCGGCGGGATCGACATTCAACCGCATCGCCTATTCCGCCGCGCACGTCGTGGCCGATCCGCTTCGCAGCGGCGAACTGAATCAGCCCGCCGCACTCGACTGGGCGCGCACGATCGAATATCGGCGATATCTGATCGGCCAGGGTCTCGGCATCGCGGAGGCGATGGACACCGCGCAGCGCGGCATGGGCCTCACATGGGACACGGCGCTCGAGCTCATCGAGCGGACGATGCAGGAAACGCGCGACATGGCCGGTGCGCGGATCGCGTCGGGATGCGGCACGGACCATCTTCCCGCGCAGTCGGCCACGTCGTGCGATGACGTCATCCGCGCCTATGCGACGCAGCTCGAAGCGATTCAGCGCACGGGCAGCCGGGTGATCCTGATGGCAAGCCGCGCGCTCACCCGCGTGGCGCGAAGTCGCGATGACTATCTGCGTGTGTATGGCGAAGTGCTCGCGATGTGCGACAAGCCCGTGATCCTTCACTGGCTCGGCGACATGTTCGATCCGGAGTTGAAGGGATACTGGGGCAGCGACAATCTCGACGAAGCAGCCGACGCGTGCCTGACGGTCATCGCGGAGAACGCTGGCAAGATCGACGGCATCAAGATTTCCCTGCTCGACGATGCCCGCGAGATTGCCTTCCGGCGACGCCTGCCCGAAGGCGTCAGGATGTATACGGGCGACGATTTCAACTATCCGTCGCTCATCAAGGGCGATGAAGAAGGTTACTCGCACGCGTTGCTCGGCATCTTCGATGCGATCGCGCCGGCTGCATCGCAGGCGCTCGCGGCGCTCGCTGCAGGCGATCTCGCGCAATACGAGCGGGTTTTCGCGCCGACGGTGGCGCTCTCGCGCCACATCTTTCGCATGCCGACGCAGTACTACAAAACGGGCGTCGTCTTTCTCGCCTACCTGAACGGATTTCAGCCGCATTTCTTCATGCTCGGCGGTCACCACGGCGCACGTCCGCCGGTTTATCTCGCGGACGTGTTCCGTCTCGCCGATAAGGCCGGCCTGCTGCGCAATCCCGATCTCGCGGTTCAGCGAATGCGGCTCGTCATGCAGACGCTCGGACTTTGAACGCCGACTTTCTTGAAGGCACATTACAAGGACAGATGGAAGACATGACCCAATTACAGAACGAAGAAGCCGCCGTACAGCGCGGGCGTTTGCTCGCGCCTGGCATGTATGACCTGAACGACCTCGAGATAGGCGATCATTTCGTCACGTCGGGCATGACGTTGACGGAAGCGCATATCGTCAATTACGCGGGTGTATCGGGCGATATGTACGACATCCATCTCGACGATGTGGCCGCGCAGCAGGCGGGATTTTCCGGCCGGATCGCGCACGGACTGCTCGGCCTCGCGCTCACCGATGGTCTGAAGACGCGCTCACCGGTGCGCATGAGCGCGCTGGCGACGTTGGGATGGAACTGGTCGTTTCGGGCGCCGCTTCATATCGGCGATCGCATTCAGGTCGAAATCGAAGTCGTCGGTAAGCGGGTGACGAAGCGCATCGACCGAGGAATCGCGACGCTGAAGCTGCGCGTGCTGAATCAACTGGGGAACGTCGTGCAGGACGGGGAGACGCTGCTGTTGATGCAGAATCGGGGTTAGTTTTCTCAAATATTCGATACGCGCGACGATTGCCCATCAGCGGACGTTAACGATCATCGTTTGACCGAAGCTCGGGCGGTCGAGCCCGATGCGCGCAACCAGTTGTGTCATGACCTCCCACTCCGCACCGCCTCTGCGAGCACGAGCAACGTGCAGAATTGCAGTTTGGGTGCGCGTCACTGCGATCGCTGCGATCGCTGCTTTAACCTGGACATGCTAAAGGCTGGGTGCAGTTTCCATGTCGAGCGGGCCCACCTCCGATCAGTGCCGCAAGCGTCTTCGGACCATTCCTAAATGACAATGACGTCGCTCCGAGCGACGGAATATTAGGTCACAATCCCCGGCTAAATTGTCCCGATTCGGAATGCCAAGCGATTGCGCGATGCAATCCTCGGGTCGTTAAAACGTCTACCTAAGTTGTCGTCGAAGGTGGCGCTTATCAGGGAGAGTGCTTTCGCATGTCAATGGTATTGCCAAGTCAGGCCTACGGCCTCCAGTTGAAGCCCCACCCCGCGCCCATCTCAGTATTGAGCTTCAATGGCGAGGCGCAAATTAGCGCGCTCTACAAGTTCAATATCGAATTTACGAGCCCCGTCGCCGATATTCCGATGGATCAGGTCGTTGGGCGGTCTGCGGTGTTGACCATCGCCCCCATCGATCCTCAAGAAGCTTATCTGCGGCAGATGTTCGGTGAACGATGGAAGGACTTCAGCAAGGCGCCGGAGCCTAGCGTCACGCATGGCGTCATTGACAGGTTTGAGACGCTCGGCACATCGGCCGATGAAACCCGGTATTGCGTCACCCTGGTGCCGAAGATCGCGGAGTTGGCGAGAGGCCGCACATGCCGATTGTTTCAGAAGCAATCGGTCGTCGAGATCATCACCGATACGCTGCGCCACTACGATTATCGCCTCGGTGTCGATTTCGATTTCAAGAGTCTGCGCGGCACGTATAAGCGGCTCGAATACGAGACTCAGTTCTACGAGACCACGTTCGCGTTCATTCAGCGCCTCTGCGCCGAAGCGGGCATCTGGTTTCGCTTCGAGCAGAAGAGCGATCGGACGGTGATCATCTTCGGGGATGATCTGGATGCTTATGCCCGCAAGCAGCGGGTGGTTCCGTATCGCAGCCACTCGGGGCTGGAAAGCGTGGGCGCCGAATCGATCCGTTCGCTCAGGACGATCACGCAGCGCGTGCCCGAGGCGGTGCAACTGAACGACTACAACCATCGTCAGGCGGACGTCAATCTGTTGGTCGAGGAGAACACCGCGCGCGCGGACAAGACCACCGATGGCGTCGATGGGACGTGGGGCGAGCATTACGAAACGCTGGAGGAAGGTCGCCAGATCGCGCGTCTGCGCCATGAAGCGCACATCGCCACCCAGATCAGCTATCGCGCTCGGGGCAATCCGTTCTCGCTCGAAGTGGGCGAGGTGATCCGGCTGGACGTGAATCCCAAGGATGCGCCCAACGGCCTGCTCGTTACGTCGATGCGTTGCGGCGGCGGCCGGGGGGTGTCGTACTGGAACACTTTTCGGGCGATCCCGGCGGATCGCAAGTGGCGCACGAGCATCGACGTGATCGAGCGTCCCAAGGCCGAAGGCATCTGGCCGGCCAGGGTGGATTCTCCCGGCAACTATCACTATGGCTATCTGGATGAAAAGGGACGGTATGTCGTCAAGATGCCGTTCGATCTGGACGAGTGGAGTCCGGGGGGCGCGAGCCGTCCTATTCGTATGGCCAAGCCTTATGCGGGGGCGGACTACGGTCATCACATGCCGTTGATCCACGGCACGGAGGTGGCGCTCAGCCGTTACGACGATCCGGTGCTCGGCTACTACGAAGCCGAGATGCGCTATCTGCGCGAGTCCGGGCGCGAATTCGCCCGCGCGCATCCGGACCGTGCGCGCATGCTCAATCTGGACCGCGTCGGCGACCGCGATCCGTATGTCGAGCGGCTCTACGAAGGCTTCGCGTTCCTGACCGGCCGTCTGCAGCAGAAGCTCGACGACGAACTGCCCGAGTTGACCGAAGGCCTCGTCAGCCTCTTGTGGCCGCACTATCTGCGGATGATTCCGTCGTTGTCGGTCGTGGAGCTGATTCCGCTCGGCGAGAAGATGCAGAGCACGATTCTCGTCCCCGCGGGCGTGGCTGTACGGTCCGCGCCGATTCCGGTCCCGAAGGACGGCGGTGAAGGCATCACGCCCGAGACGGTGCAGTGCCTCTATCGCACGACGCAGGCCGTGACGCTTCAGCCGATCCAGATCGCGCGCGCCGGCCCCGCCGTGCGGCACGACGGCAAATCGGTCATTCGCATCGCGTTCGAGCTGGATCGTTCGACGCGTCGGGCGGAAACGGATCTGTCCCGCATCCGCCTTCACTTGAGCGCGGAACTTCCGACGGCTTTCGCGATGCATCTGGCGCTTACCCGCCATGTCGAATCGGTCGAATGGCGCGTGCCGGAAATACGCGATGGCGAGGCGCGCGCGCTCTCGGGCGTCACGCTCGAAGCAGCGGGTTTCTCGCCGGAAGACCGCCTGTGGCCGAAGGCGGACGCCGCGTTTTCCGGCTATCAACTGCTGCTCGAATACTTCACGTTCCGCGAGAAGTTCCTCTTCGTCGATATCTGCGGATTCGATCTCAATCAGCTTCCCGAAGCATCGACGCAATTCGAACTGGAGTTCGTGCTCAAGAAGGCGTATCCGTCAGACCAGCGTTTCACGAAGGACAACGTGCGCCTGTTCTGTTCGCCGGTCATCAATCTGTTTCAACTCGACGCGGAAACCGTCACGATCGATCATCACGAGACCGAGTATCGCGTGGTGCCGGCAGGCTATCAGGGCGGGCACGTCGAAACGTATTCCGTCGACGCAGTAGAGTCGTTCGATCACCTTACCTCGGAGCGCTACGAGTACGTGCCGTTCGCGACCTTTCGGCATCGCGGCGGGATGCTGCGGCACGAGTCGCCCGAGCGGTATTTCCATACGCGGGTGCGCGCGGGGCTGGATGGTTTGCATGAAACGTGGCTGATCTTGGGCGGCAACGCATGGGAGTCGATGGCGGATCTGCCCGAGGAAAGCCTGTCGCTGCGCGTGACCGGCACCAACGGGCTGCTGCCGCGCAAGGGCCTGCGCGAAGCACGTCTGGACGAACTCGCCGAGAGTACGCCGAACGTCGGTGGCGTGCGCAATCTCGTGGCGCCCACATTACCGCTCTATCCGCCCACGGGCGACCGCTTTCAATGGCGCGTGCTGTCGCATCTCGCGCCGAACTTCCTGTCGATGATGAACGCAGAAGTGCTGCGTGGCGCCCTCGCGCTCTACGACTGGACCAACGACGAGTTGAACCGAAGGCGGCTGGCGGGCATCCTGCATGTGTCGGAGGAATTGCTCGAAGAGATCACGGGCGGCGCGGTCGAGCGCGGCGTGCTGGTCGAAGTCACGCTGGATTCGCAAGCGTTCTCGGGCGACGGCGATGTGATGTTGTTCGGGGAGCTGCTGCATCGCTTCTTCGAGCTGTATGCAGAGGTGAACCTCTTCACGAAGCTCGCGCTGGTGACGCTGCCATCGAAGGCGCGCATCGAATGGCCGCGCAGCAAGACGCATCGGGCGCCGCTATGAAGCCGCGCGATTTTCCGAATGTCGAGCCGCTGGTCGCGGCGTTGCTCGCACGCGCCCCGCGCATGAACTTCATGCAGTTGTGCCGGCTGTTCGAAGCGAGCGCGCCGGATCGTCCCGGTTTCGGTGAACGCGATACGCCCGCGCACGAGCCGGTGCGTTTCCGGTCGCGCGCGCGCATGGGTTTTCCCGCTGGCGAAATCGCTGCCGTCGAGTTCGATGACCTCGATGACGGCGGATACGGCGAACCGCTGCCGCCGACGATCCGCACGACCTTCATGGGCCTGTACGGCGTAGACGCGGTGATGCCGACGCACTACCTCGACGACATCGCCATGCGCGAGGAAGGGCACGAAGCCGTCGAAGCGTTTCTGGACCAGTTCAATCACCGGTTCGTGACGCTGTTGTATCGCGCGTGGAAGAAGTACCGCTATCCGGAGACCTTCCGGCACGGCGGCGCCGATCCGTACTCAAGGAACCTGCTGTGTCTCGCCGGCTTCGGCTGGGGCAATAAACCCGCGCGTGCGGGCTTGCCCGACTCCCGCATGCTCGCGCTTCTTGGTCTGCTCATTCAGCGCACGCGCACGCCGGAAGGGCTGGCGGGCGTGATCGCTTTGGGTGCGCCGGGCGTGGATGTGCGCGTCGACGAATTCTGGCCCGTGGCGAGGCGCGCGGGACAAGGTCAGCCGCTAAGCGCGAAAGCGATGATGGAAGGCAAGCCACGCGGGTTGGGCGGCGGCTACGTGCTCGGCAAGCGCGTGCATTACCGCAGTCGCGCGGTGCGCGTGACGCTGCGTCCGACGAACGCGCAACAGGCGCACGACTTGTTGCCTGGTGCGTGGCTCCATCGCGATTTGATGGCCCTGGCGCGGCTCTATATCGGCACGAAGGCGGACGTGCATCTGCGCATGCAGATGTCCTCGCGATTCACGCCCGAGCCAATGGTGGGCAAAGCGCGTGCGCCCGTATCGCCGCGTCTGGGCTGGACGGTGGTGCTGCCCGTTCGGCAGGAACGCGAGATCACGGTCGAGTTGGGCGTCTGCGAAGCGTTTCCGGCACCGCAGCCGAACCCGTACCTCGAACCGCGTGCCGCATGAGAGGCCGAATGATGTCGAAACCGAATCAAATGGCCTGCGCGGTGTTGCTCATTCTCGGGCTGTCAGGCTGCGGCCTCTGGCAGGCGACCTCCGACGGAGCCACGAGCGCTTATCAAGCGATGACCGACTGGCGCGTGAAAGCGGTCGACGTCGACATGCGCGCCCGTGCCGACCTGAATCCGGACGCTTCGGGCCATCCGCATCCGGTGGCGGTGCGCGTCTATCAGTTGAAGGATCGCGCGCGCTTCGACAGCGCGTCGTTCAACGAGCTCCTCCACCACGACCGCAGCGTGCTTGGGCGCGATCTGCAAGCGAGCGTGTCTGCCGTGGTCAATCCCGGCGCATCGGCGAGCGTGTCGCAGCCGATGCAAAGGAGACCGCGTTCATCGCGATTGCCGCGTTCTATCGGAACGCCGATCAGGCGGGCGGCTGGAAGCAGGTCATCGCGGCCAGGAAGCTCCCTGACGACGCGCCGGTAAAGCTGACGCTGGCGGACAGCAAGCTCGATATGGAAAGCAAGGCGAAGGCGGGCAAGAAATGACGCGCGGCAGCGTCTGTCGTCGCCATCGTAGCTAAAGGGCGGTCGCGACAAAAGACCGATGGCTTCAAACATCAAACCGAATCGAAATCGACAATAAACGCGGAGTTGAATCAGCTGACTCAGCCTGGCGTGTTTGTGAGCGCCCCAGCCTCGATCGGCCTCGCTTCTGGTAAAAGCGTGCAAGTCTCCGCACGCGACAACATTACTGCGGTAGCGGGTAAGAACTTCGACGTCAGTGCCCTGAAGCGTTTCAGCGTAGCTGTTGGCGAAGCTGTATCGCTGTTTGCTCAGAAGATGGGCATCAAGTTGTTCGCAGGACGTGGTTCGATCGATATCGAAGCGCAAACCGATGCGATGTCCCTTCTTTCAGCCAAAGACTTGACCGTCTCGAGTGCTGATGGCTCGGTCCGGGTTAAAGGGAAGCGCGAGATCGTCCTTGAGTCGGGAGGCGCGTTTATTCGAATCGCTGATGGCAACGTCACGATCGGCGGACCGGGCGATCTCATTCTGAAGGTCATCACGATGCAAAAGCAGGGCGCGGCGACACTTCACGAGGCAACAGCCGTACTGCCCAAGCCGGCTGGACTCTTCGACGAGCAATTCACGCTGCGCGATGAGCACTCGGGCGAGATTCTTTCGTACCACCCCTACCGGATAGAAACTGCAGATGGGGAAATTCACGAAGGCATCACGGACGTCGAGGGGCGTACCGTGCGCGTATACACCGGAAAAGGGCAGGGATTGAATATTTTCAAAGGTTGATCATGAGCGACATACTTGCAACCCCGACAAAGCCTATTGGAACCGGCGCCACCAACAGCAGCAAGCCCGGCAGTAGTAACGTCGATGTGAAGGTACCTGCTGAGCCACTGTGCTTTTTGCGACCTGAAATGGGCGAGGTGATCGTTGTTCCTGCGGAAGACGCAAATGCAGTGCGAAGCCAATACAACAAGCTGAGCGACATGATGGCGGAGCTTCACTCTGCAAAGGACGTGCGTAAGAAGGGCACGCGGTCGATCAACAGCAACGATGAAGAGAACATTGGTACGCTCGACGCATCGGTGAGCGGGTTTGCTGGCATCAAGGCCGAAGGTTCGTTGACCGGGAGCCTCGAATGGCGCAATCCGGAAAGCAAGGAGAAGGAATTCATTGAGGTAGCGAGCATTACGCCGTCTGTCGGTGGCTACCTTGGTATCGCCGGGGATGCGAAGTTCAGGTGCGAATTCGATGCGGATCGTGGCATGTTCATGCTCACCGCGCACGCTGGTTTGTGCATTGGCGTAGGGGCCGAAGGTGGAATTTCGTTCAGTGTCAGCGCCTTACAACTAGGCAAGTTCGTAATGTGCTTGCAGTACAAGCTCGTGTATTGGCAGTTCAAGAATCTCGAGATCATTGAGGAGAGAGCTTTTCAGGCGTTGTATAAGCTGGCCTTTTTAGCGGTGCAAACAGGGAAAGCAATGGAGCTGTTCTATATGCGAGGGATTAAATTCATCGACGATGCTGTCGCAGACGCGAACGAAGCTTTTGCGAAAGCTCAAGCTCGCCGAGACCTTGCGCAGCGGCTTCTCGACAAACCAGAGGCACTCCGCTACGCTCCGCCAGAAGCCAAAGGCATGCTGATCTATCAATTGACGCGCCACGGGACTGCGGCCGAGGCAGCTAACCAGCAATGCGGCACAACAGATTGAACGAATTACGCGGCGATGGCCTCGTCGCCCGCGCGACCCGGAGCGTGAACTCGGCGCTCTTTTTCATCGGCGCGCTTACGCTCGCCGGCTGCGGCGCATGGCAGGCCACCAAGGACAGCACGGTAAGCGCAGCCGAATGGCTCTTCACCACGCAAGTCAAGTCGATGAACGTCGAACTGAACGGTCGCGCCGCGTTGAACGAGAACGCGACCGGCCAGCCGCTTTCGACGGTGGTGCGGTTCTATCAACTCAAGGATTCGAAGACCTTCGCGCAACTCGAATACGTCCAGTTGCAGAACGCCGATCTCGAACTGCTCAAGACGGATCTCGTCGCCACCAAGGACGTCGTGCTGCGCCCGGGCGCGAGCGCGAGCGTTGCCGAACCGATGCAGAAGGACGCCGAGTACGTTGGCGTAGTGGCGTTCTTCCGCTCGCCGAGCAGCAACGGCGTGTGGAAGCTGTTGATTCCGAAGAAGCAGTGGAAGGACACCACCCTTATCTCCCTGCAATCAGTGCGAGTTTTGAGATGGTAGGAGCGCGCCGGATCTAGGCCTATCGGACGAATCAGAGAAATTTGGGACAAGAGTCGATTCCGCGGCCTGCGCTATATCCGCTCATACATTCCGCCCTATATAAACAATAAAAATGTTTTGCTTTCATAGATGGTTCTTCTCCCTCAACATGAAGTGATCCGAAAAAGCACTGGAGCGAGACATGGAAAGCACCGCGGATTTGAAGCGCTATGAATTGCTGATCAATGGCGAGTTCGTCCCGCCGAGCGGAGGCGACTACTCGACGAACCTCGATCCTTCGAACGAGAATCCGATCGCCCACGTCGCGCAAGGCACATCCGCCGATGTCGACCGCGCGGTGCAGGCGGCGCGCGCCGCGCTCAAGCCGTGGAATGCGATCCGCGCCGCCGAACGCGGCCGAATCCTGATGAAGCTTGCCGATCTCCTGCGCGAAAATCAGGAAGAACTCGCGGCGCTCGAAAGTCTCGATGCCGGCAAGCCGATCTCCGGTGTACAACGCCAGGACGTGCCCGCCGCCATCGATACGCTCGCCTACTATGCCGGCTGGTGCGACAAGATCAACGGCCAGGTCGTGCCCGCACGCCCCGACGCGCTGACCTACACCGTGCGCGAGCCGGTCGGCGTCGTCGCGGCGATCGTGCCGTGGAATTTCCCGCTGATGATCGGCATGTGGAAGATCGCGCCCGCGCTCGCGTGCGGCTGCACGCTGATCGTCAAGCCGGCCGAAATCACGCCGCTTTCGGCGCTGATGGTCGGGCGGCTCGCGCTGGAAGCCGGCGTGCCGCCGGGCGTGCTCAACATCGTGACCGGCAAGGGCTCGGTCGTCGGCGATTCCCTCGTCGCGCATCCGGGCGTCGACAAGGTGACGTTCACCGGCTCGCCGTCCGTCGGGCGCGGCATTCTGCAGGGCGCGGCGGGCAACTTCAAGCGCGTCACGCTCGAACTAGGCGGCAAGTCCGCCAACGTGATCTTCGCGGATGCGAACATCGACGGCGCCGTGCGCGCGGCCGCATCGGGCATCTTCTTCAACGCGGGGCAAGTCTGCTCGGCGGGCTCGCGCATTCTCGCGCAGCGCGCCGTCTACGACGAAGTCGTCGAGCGCCTCGCCCAGCGCGCGCAGACGATCAAGCTCGGCGATCCGTCCAAACGCGAAACCAACATGGGCCCGCTCATTTCCGCCAAGCAGATGAAGAGCGTGCTCGACTACGTGGACATCGGCACGGGCGAGGGCGCCTCGCTCGTGACAGGCGGCAAGCGCGCGGGCGAACGCGGCTATTTCGTGGAGCCGACGGTGTTCGCCAACGTCGAGCACGAGATGCGCATCTCGCAGGAAGAGATCTTCGGGCCGGTCGCGAGCGTGATTCCCTTCGACGACGAAGCCGACGCGCTGCGCATCGCCAACGGCACCGCGTACAGTCTCGCAGCGGGCGTCTGGAGCGCGGATATCGGCCGCGTGCATCGCATGGCCGCGGAATTGAAAGCGGGCACGGTCTGGGTCAATACCTACGGTTTCACGGACGTGCGCCTGCCGTGGGGCGGCGGCGGCGACTCGGGCTTCGGCCGCGAACATGGCGACGTCGCCATCGAGAATTTCACCGAGCCGAAGGCGGTCTGGGTGGCGCTGACGCCTTGACGGAATGAACGCCGCGGCCAACCGCGGCGAAAGGGAAACGGGCGGTCCGACTCATCGAACCGCCCGTTTGGATCGGAAAGACCCGTCAGACGCGCGCCGTTTCCTCGTTGCGCGCCCGCCAGAGCCGCGCCCGCTGCGTGCTGTCTTCATATTGGACCGTGTTTTGCCGGCAGGCTTCGATTGTCGAATTCTTGCGCTCGACGATCGCCTGGCAAAGAAACTCGGCGCTGTAGGCCGTCAGCAAATGCGGAGAATGGGTTGCGATGTACTGTGCGATCTTCCCGTAATCGCTATCCGCCGATGCCAGCGCGCGATACGTCTGCACATCCCAGCGGAACATCAGGTCGAGTTCTTCGAAAGCCGTGTTGAACGCGCAGACTTGCGCCTGAAGTTCGCGGTCATCGTCGTGCGTTGCATGGATCATGATCGTCTCCTGTATGGCCGTGGGGCTTGAATGCAGGATAGAAAAGTCGATCCATATACGATAGTTAAAGTTTTTTCGCTTATCTATTCAGAAAGAATTATGCGTTCGGTTTGCCCGTCTTCGCGACGATTTGCGTGATCGCTTCGATCTGCGCTGCGCCTTCTTCGATCAGAAACTGCTTGAACGCAAGCGCCACCGGCGGTAGCCGCTTGTTGTTCCGATGCACGACGAACCAGCTGAGCATCACGGGAAAGCCCTCGATATCGAGCACCGCCAGCTTTCCGACCTGCAATTCCATGCTGATCGTGTGCGCGGACAAGAAGCTCAGGCCCATGCCGGCGATCACCGCCTGCTTGATCGTCTCCGTGCTGGTGATTTCCATCGCGACGTTAAGGTTCGGCAGCCGTCCGCCGAATCCTTCTTCCATCGAATTCCAGGTGTCGGAGCCACGCTCGCGCACGATGAACGGTTCGTCGGCGAGCGCTTCGAGCGGCAAGTTCCTCCGTCCGACGAGCGGATGATCCGGCGGCGCGACGATCACGTACGGATGGGGCGCGAATGAGACGTTCACCGTGTCCATATCGCGCGGGGGGCGGACCATCACGGCGAGATCGGTGAGATTGTCGGACAGCTGATGCAGCAGTTCCTCGCGATTGTGTACCGCGAGATTGAGCCGGACATCGGTATTGCGCTGCGTGAACGCGGCGAGCAAGCGGGGGAAAAAGTAATCGCCGGCGCTGATCACCGCGACGTTGAGCGTGCCGCCCGCGATGCCTTTGAGTCGGGCCATCGCATCGTCGGCTTCGCGGAATTGCTCCAGAATCGCGCGGCTGTAGTGAAGCATTTCATTTCCGGCCGGCGTCAGATAGATTTTCTTGCCGAGCTGCTCGAACAGCGGCAGCCCGGCGTGCTCCTCCAGTTGCTTCACCTGCGTCGAAACAGCCGGCTGCGTAAGGTAGAGCTCTTCAGCGGCGCGCGAGAAACTCAGTCGACGGGCGACGGTCTCGAAGATCTTGAGTTGACGCAGGGTGGCGTTGCGCAGCACAGCAATCCCTCATCCATTAACGATCACTAATTTATACAATAATTTTTTCTAACTTTCCTTAATCGTTTTTCTCCCCCACGATGCTTTCACGTCCGCGAAAGTTGTAAGGCGGACGGTTGCGCCAAGAGCGAACCGGCCACGCCAGACCCCAGGCATCGGCCAGTTTGCCGCAAAGCAACACGAGCACACTCGCAGCATGGAAGCCTGCAAAGGCTGCACAACCCATCCGGACTTTATTGGGAATCGCTTTGAAATGATTCTTCGATCGCCTGAAGCGGATGTTTGCCGGATGTGCGAATCGATCGCCCACCTCAAAACGCGCGACATGCGCAATACCCGTGACCGGCGGCCTCACGCCCATGCCGCCTGGACCGAGCATTTCCCCTGACCGACCGCTCGCCGCCGACGCACCGCGCCGGCTTCTCGCAGCACATCAAGCGCCGTACGAGCGCTAAGACAGATAACGGAGACAGACATGGCAAGCGCAGACACGGTTGTGTCCGGGCAATCGCACGGGCGTCACCACAACAGATGGATCCAGCTCGCAGTCGGCATCGTATGCATGGGGCTGGTCGCCAACCTCCAGTACGCATGGACTCTTTTCGTCGTTCCGATGGATGCGAAGCACCATTGGGGTCAAGCGGCGATTCAAACCGCCTTCACCATCTTCATCGTCACTGAAACGTGGCTCGTGCCCGTCGAGGGCTGGCTCGTCGATAAATTCGGACCGCGTCCGGTCGTGATGGGCGGCGCGCTTTGCGCCGCCATCGGCTGGATGATCGACGCCCACGCCACCACGCTCACGCATCTGTACATCGCCGCCGTGGTCGCAGGTATCGGCGCCGGTTGCGTGTATGGCACCTGCGTCGGCACGGCGCTCAAGTGGTTCCCGGACAAGCGCGGTCTCGCGGCGGGCCTGACCGCTGCTGGCTTCGGCGCGGGCGCGGCTGTCACGGTGATTCCGATCTCGAACATGATCCAGAGCTCAGGCTACGAGCACGCGTTCATGTTCTTCGGCATCCTGCAGGGCGCGTGCATCTTCGTGCTCGCGCTGATGCTCGTGCGGCCGAATCCGCCGAAAGGCATCGTGCCGGCCAAGCGCATCGTGTCGACGAAGATCGACTACACGACAGGACAGATGGTGCGCTCGCCGCTCTTCTGGGTGCTGTATCTGATGTTCGTGTTCGTCGCGGCGGGCGGCGTGATCGCGACCGCGCAGTTCGGGCCGATCGCGAAGGAATACGGCTTCGCCAAGATGCCGGTGAATCTGCTCGGCGTAACGCTGCCGCTGCTCGCGATGACGCTGTCCATCGACAATCTGTGCAACGGCTTCACGCGTCCGCTGTGCGGCTTCATCTCGGACAAGATCGGCCGCGAAAACACGATGTTCATCATCTTTCTCGGTGAAGGCGTCGCGCTGCTCGGGCTGATGGAGTTCGGCCACAATCCGTATCTCTTCATGCTGTTCGCGGCGATGACGTTCCTCTGCTGGGGCGAAATCTTCTCGATCTTCCCGGCGACCTGCGCGGACACCTTCGGCAGCAAGTACGCCGCCGCCAACGCGGGCACGCTCTACACCGCGAAAGGCACGGCGTCGATGCTGGTGCCGCTCGCTTCGGTGCTCGCGTCGATCGGATCGTGGAACGCGGTGTTCATCACGGCGGCGGTGACGTCGATCGCGGCGGGACTGTGCGCGAAATTCGTTCTCGCGCCGATGCGAAAGCGCTGGATCGAAAACACGCTCACGGAAGAGTCGTCGGCCGAATCGTCGATCAACGCGTCGTTACGGACCGGCTCGATTCAATGAAACAGGGCACGCCGACGTTGAGCGTATCGCTGCATCAACTGAGGCTTTTCGTCACCCTCGCGCGGCATCGCAGCTTCACGCGCGCGGGCGACGATCTCGGCATCACCCAATCGGCGGTGAGCCGCAGCATTCGCGAACTCGAAGATGAAATCGCGCTGCGGCTCTTCGATCGCACGACGCGTCAGGTCGCGCTCACCGAAACCGGACGCAAGCTCCTCGCCCGCATTGCGCCGCTCGTCGAGGAACTGGAAGCGACTCTGCGGCCGCGCGCGCAAGAGGGCGGCGAGCCGGGCGTCGTCAATCTCGCGAGCAGTTGCGCTCTCACGGCGAGCGTTTTGCCCGCGATGCTCGCATCGTGTCGCGAACGTCTGCCTGAAGTCACGATCATCGTGATGGATCGGCCGCAAAACGCCGTGCTGCAACTCGTGCGTTCGGGCGAGGCGGAACTGGGCGTCGCGATCGCGCCCGACAATCTCGACGAACTCGCCGCCGAGCCTCTTTTCGCCGATGGACTTGCTGCCGTCGTCAGCGCGTCACATCGACTGAGCGCGGCGGCGGGCATCGACTGGCAGCAGTTGCGCGGCACGCCGCTTCTCCTGCTCGACGATGACACCGGCAGCCTGGGCGCCATCGAGGCTGCGCTCGCGCTGCACGGCGTCGCGGGCGCGGTGCGCCAGAAATTCACGCAAGCTGCCGCGGTTGCGCGCATGGCGGAAGCCGGCCTCGGCGTCGGTATCCTGCCGATGCACGCGCGCGCTGCCATCGACTGCGCGCAGACGCGCATCATCCCGCTCGTGCCGGACACGTCGCGCACGATCATGCTCGTACGGCGCAAGAGCCGCGCGCTGCGCTCGAGCGCGGCGAACGTCTGGTCACACATCGTCGCATCCTCGTCGCATACTTTCATCTCGGGTCAGGCCGTCGAGGTCTGACCGACTTCTTGCCGCTGAAGGAAGCCCGCCGCGCATCTCGCGCATGCGGGTTTTCGCTCGTCTGCGAGCGCACGATTCGCCTTGTCCTGTCTGCACTCGGAATGTAGTATCTTGTATATCAGAGAGATATAAAGCTACAACCCTCAGGAGACGAACCATGAAGATCTGCGTGTACGGCGCCGGAGCGATCGGCGGCTATATGGGCGCGCAACTGGCGCGAGCGGGTGCGGACGTCAGTTTCGTCGCGCGCGGGCCGCATCTCGCGGCGATGCAGGCGAACGGCGTCAAGCTCCGGATCGATGGCGAGGAGCACACCGTCAAGGTGCGCTGCACGAACAATGCCGCCGAACTCGGCCCGCAGGATTACGTGATCGTCGCGCTGAAGGCGCATTCGATTCCGGGCGTCGTCGATCTGATTCCGCCGCTGCTCGGCCCGGAAACCGCGATCGTCACGGCCGTCAACGGTCTGCCTTACTGGTATTTCTACAAACACGGCGGCGAGCTCGAAGGCACGAAACTGCAGAGCGTCGATCCTGGCGGCCGCCAGTGGGACGTGTTCGGTCCGGAACGCGCGATCGGCTGCGTGCTGCTGCCGGCGGCGGAAATCGCGGAGCCGGGCGTCATCGAACATCACTACGGCAAGAAATTTCCCATCGGCGAGCCGAGCGGCGAAATCACGCCGCGTCTGCAGGCGCTGCACGACATGATGGCGAAGGCGGATATGGAAGCGCCGATGCGCGACAACATCCGCGATGAAATCTGGCTGAAGCTCTGGGGCAATCTGTGCTTTAACCCGATCAGCGCGTTGACCGGCGCGACGCTCGACGTGCTCACGAGCGATCCCGGCACGCGCGCGCTCTCGAAGGCGATGATGCTGGAGGCGAAGGCGATCGGCGACAGGATCGGCGTGAATTTCCGCGTCGACGTTGAGCGGCGCATCAACGGCGCGGGCGCGGTCGGCGCGCACAAGACGTCGATGCTGATGGACTGCGAGGCCGGACGCCCGATGGAAATCGATCCGCTGATGACGGTCGTGCAGGAAATCGGCCGCCTCGTGCACGTCGAAACTCCGATGCTCGATGCCGTTCTCGCATTGATCAAGCTGCGCGAAGGCGTGAATCAGGGCACGGCGAAGCCGCTGCCGCTCCCGCAATCTCAAAAAGCCGCCTAAACTGCAGACGAAGGGACCAGCGTTGTTTCTGATATACAAGATGCAAAATACTTGCGTGCTGTTGCGATGCAGCATATACTGAGGGCTCTTGAGTGATTCAACTGGAGCCTGAAATGAGCATCGCCCTGCTGGTTGTTGTCGGATTCGCGCTGGTTGCCGTTGGTGTAGGTGTTACGTTTATGATTGCGTCGGCCGTGCCGCAAAGCATGCTGCAGCGCGCACAGGATCACGGTCGCTTCGCCGGTCTCGCGGCGGATGACCAGAACGGCGGTTCGGGCAAGCGTGTCGACGCTCGCCGTCCGCACTTGGGAAATCAAGCCATCAATGCCATCTGATACTCAATCCGTAGATAGTCCGGAAGTTCGCCCCGATGTACGTCCGCCCGGGCTGACGCTTTCGCTGGAGCCGATCAATGCCACGGTTTCGCTGCGCGATCAGGCGTACGCGAAGCTGCGGCAGGCGATCGCCGAGGCGGACATCTATCGTTCGCGGGAAGAAATCCGTCTCGACGAGAAAGAACTGACCGAAGCGCTCGGCGTGTCCCGCACGCCGATTCGCGAGGCCATGACGCTGCTCGAGCAGGAAGGTTTTCTGCGCACGGTGCCGCGCCGCGGCGTCTATATCTTGCGCAAGACCAAGCGCGAGATCGTCGAGATGATTCACATGTGGGCGGCGCTGGAAAGCATGGCGGCGCGCCTCGCGACGCAGCGCGCGACGGACGAGGAAATCGCCCATCTGCGCCACATGTTCGACAATTTCCGCGACTCGACGCCCGCCGAGCATATCGACGAGTATTCGGAAGCGAATATCGCGTTCCATTCGGCGATCGTGCGGCTGTCGAAGTCGGAAATCATCTTCGACACGATCAAGAACATCTTCGTGCACGTCCGCGCGATCCGTAAGATGACGATCTCGCAGAGCGATCGGGCGTCGCGCTCGATCGTCGATCACATGCGGATCATCGAGGCGCTGGAGAAGCGCGACACGGAGCTGGTCGAGCGGCTCGTGAAGCAGCATTCGCTCGATCTGGCGGCGTTCGTCGAGGCGAATTGCGACTTTCTGGACTGATGACGGAGTGAGTTGGAAAGCGAAAAACCGCATGGCGTTCGCCGTGCGGTTTTTTTATTTCGTCGTCGATCGAAACGGTGATGCGCGAAGCGGATAGTCGTCGCTCGGCGGCGCGCCGCGCGTCTCGACGGGCACGAAGCCGGGCGCATGACTCGGAGCCGGCGCGACGGCTTGCGATGTCGCGAACGACAGGGCAGTGACCTGGCCGATGCGCAAGGCCACCGCCATCGCAGAGTCGAGGTAGACGAACATGGCGCGGAAAAAAGGCGCAAGTCTATCGATGCTGCCCTTTCTCAGCAATAGCGCGCGCCCTTGCGCGGCCCGCGCCGGTTGCCCGCGTGACTAACGCATCGCGTGCAGCATCGTTTCGCCGAGCGCGGCCGGCGAATCGGCGACGTGAATGCCCGCCGATTTCATCGCGTCGATCTTCGCGCTGGCCGTGCCCGATCCGCCCGAGATGATCGCGCCCGCGTGACCCATGCGGCGTCCCGGCGGCGCGGTCGTTCCGGCGATGAAACCGACCACTGGCTTCGTCGTCTTCGCGTCCTTGAGAAACTGCGCGGCTTCTTCCTCCGCCGATCCGCCGATCTCGCCGATCATGATGATGCCCTCGGTCGCATCGTCCTCCAGAAAGAGCGACAGGCAATCGATGAAGTTCGTCCCGTTCACCGGATCGCCGCCGATACCGATGCACGTCGTCTGCCCGAGGCCGGCCGCGGTCGTCTGCGCGACGGCCTCATAGGTCAGCGTGCCCGAACGCGATACGACGCCGATCTTCCCCGGCCGGTGAATATGCCCCGGCATGATGCCGATCTTGCACTGCCCCGGCGTGATGACGCCCGGACAGTTCGGCCCGACGAGCCGGCTCGACGAACCGCTCAACGCGCGCTTCACGCGCAGCATGTCGAGCACCGGAATGCCTTCCGTGATGCAGACGATGAACGGCACCTGCGCGTCGATGGCTTCGAGAATCGCATCGGCGGCGAAGGGCGGCGGCACATAGATGACGGAGGCGTCGGCGCCCGTTTTCGCGACGGCATCGGCGACGGTGTCGAACACGGGCAAGTCCAGATGCGTCGTGCCGCCTTTGCCCGGCGTCACGCCGCCGACCATGCGCGTGCCGTACGCGATCGCCTGTTCGGAATGAAACGTGCCTTGCGCGCCGGTGAAGCCCTGGCAGATGACCTTCGTATCTTTATTGATGAGAACGCTCATTGGGCCACTCCTTGAGCGACGGCGCTGACGATCTTGTCGGCGGCATCGGCGAGATTTTCGGCGGGGATGATGGTGAGACCGGACGTGCGCAGAATCTCGCGGCCCGCATCGACATTCGTGCCCGCGAGGCGCACGACGAGCGGCACGCTCAGATCGATCTCGCGCGCGGCCGCGACGACGCCTTGCGCGATCACGTCGCAGCGCATGATGCCGCCGAAGATGTTGACGAGAATGCCCTGCACCTTCGGGTCGCGCAGGATCAGCTTGAACGCGGTCGCGACGCGCTCCTGGGTCGCGCCGCCGCCGACGTCGAGAAAGTTCGCCGGCTCGCCGCCGTAGAGCTTGATGATGTCCATCGTGGCCATCGCGAGGCCCGCGCCGTTCACCATGCAGCCGATATTGCCGTCGAGCTTGACGTAGTTCAGACCGTGCTTCGCCGCTTCGATTTCGGCGGGATCTTCCTCGTCCTCGTCGCGCAGTTTCTCGATGTCGGGATGGCGATACAGCGCGTTGTCGTCGAAATTGAGCTTCGCGTCGAGCGCCATCACGTCGCCGGAGCCGGTCACGACGAGCGGATTCACTTCCACGATCGACGCATCCAGATCGACGAACGCCTGATACAGCGCCGTGATGAACTTCGACGCAGCCTTGATCTGATTGCCGGTGAGCCCGAGTCCGAACGCGATCTGGCGCGTGTGAAAGGGCTGAAGCCCGGTCGCCGGATCGATCGCGACCTTGAGAATTTTTTCCGGCGTGCGATGCGCGACTTCCTCGATCTCCATGCCGCCTTCCGTCGACGCCATGATCGTGATGCGCGAGTTGGCGCGATCGACCAGCATGCCGAGATACAGCTCGCGCGCGATATCGCAGCCTTCTTCGACGTAGAGCCGCTTCACTTCCTTGCCCGCCGGCCCCGTCTGCTTGGTCACGAGCACGGACGCGAGCATTTTCTGCGCGTTCTCGCGCACTTCGTCGACCGACTTCACCACGCGCACGCCGCCTTTTCCGTCCGGATCGTTGGCGAAGCGCCCGGCGCCGCGGCCGCCCGCGTGAATCTGCGACTTCACGACCCAGACGGGTCCGGGCAGCGCGCGCGCCGCATCGGCGGCCTCCGTCGCGGAAAAGGCGACGCGGCCCTCCGGAACCGCGACGCCGTACTTTCGCAGCAGCGCCTTCGCCTGATATTCGTGGATGTTCATCTCGTCTCCTGATGTCCTCTGATGGGAATGAGCGAGCCGAGCAACAGCATCGTCGGCGCGCTGAAATACTGTATATCAGATTTCACGACGCGCAAAAACTTTCGTTTGCGGGCTTTTGCAGCGATAAACGAGTGCTTAACGGGCCGAGGCGGACGACGGTGATTGATGCACTGCAGAATTAAAAGTCGGTCGAGCGTTGCTCACAGCGGCGTTCAAGGGATCGTGCGCTGCATCACAGGGTTTTCATCGACCGGCGGACGGTTGACTAATACTGTGTGTGGAATATTGTATATCACAGGAGCGGGTCGCTTTGCGGTCCGACGGTCTACGCGCTCCGGGCACGACGGCGCGGGACGATGTACAAATAATTGTGAATCTATAAACGTCGAAAGAGAGTGGGAGACAAAGCCATGACGGTGAACACATCTGGCAAGGCGCTGGACGGCGTGCGAATCCTGGACTTCACGCACGTTCAGTCGGGACCGACCTGCACGCAGTTGCTCGCGTGGTTCGGCGCCGACGTCATCAAGGTCGAGCGCGCGGGTTCGGGCGACATCACGCGGGAGCAGTTGCGCGATATCCCCGACGCCGACAGCCTCTACTTCACGATGCTCAACCACAACAAGCGCTCGATCACCATCGACACGAAGAATCCGGAAGGCAAGAAGGTGCTCGAGACGCTCGTGAAGAAGTGCGACGTGCTCGTCGAGAACTTCGCCCCGGGCGCGCTCGATCGCATGGGCTTCACGTGGGAGCGCATCCAGGAACTGAATCCGCGGATGATCGTCGCGTCGGTGAAGGGCTTCGGCCCGGGACCGTACGAAGATTGCAAGGTGTATGAGAACGTCGCGCAGTGCGCGGGCGGCGCGGCGTCGACGACCGGTTTCGAAGACGGTCCGCCGACCGTCACCGGCGCGCAGATCGGCGATTCGGGCACGGGCCTGCATCTGGCGCTCGGCATCGTCACGGCGCTGTATCAGCGCAACACGAGCGGACGTGGTCAGAAAGTGCTCGCCGCGATGCAGGATGGCGTGCTCAATCTCTGCCGCGTGAAATTGCGCGACCAGCAGCGCCTCGAACGCACTGGCGTGATGAAGGAGTACCCGCAATATCCGAACGGCACGTTCGGCGAAGCCGTGCCGCGCGCGGGCAACGCATCGGGCGGCGGCCAGCCGGGCTGGATTCTCAAGTGCAAGGGCTGGGAGACCGATCCGAACGCGTACATCTACTTCATCACGCAGGCGCCGGTCTGGGGTGAAATCTGCAAGGTGATCGGCAAGGAGGAATGGATCGATCATCCGGATTACAAGACGCCGAACGCGCGCCTGCCGCATCTGAAGCAGATTTTCGAGGAAATCGAGCGCTGGACGATGTCGAAGACCAAGTTCCAGGCGATGGAAATCCTCAACAAGCACGACATACCGTGCGGCCCGATCCTGTCGATGAAGGAAATCGCCGAAGAGCCGTCGCTGCGCAAGACGGGAACGGTCGTCGAAGTCGATCATCCGGTGCGCGGGAAGTATCTGACGGTCGGCAATCCGATCAAATTGTCCGACAGTCCGACCGAAGTCGTGCGCTCGCCGCTGCTCGGCGAACACACCGACGAAGTCATGGCCGAACTCGGCTACACGCCGGATCAGATCGCCACGCTGAAGAGCCTCGGCGCGATCTGAGCACATTGCCTTGCACTGACGTCCGCCTTCGAAAGAGGGCGGCGCAGGCCCCTGCACGCCCCTATAACGGAGACGCACCAAATGAACAGCACGGTTGCCCAGGACCGCGGCGAAGCAGCCAATTCATCCACGCACGCGGCGGCGGTCGTTCCGCTCCACGCGCCGGACGCGAAACGCCGCGTCGCGGAAGTGTTCGCCCGAGTGAAGGCGGAAGGCCGCACGTCGCTGACCGCGCCGGAAGGCAAACTCGTCTGCGATGCATACGGCATCGCGGTGCCGCAGGAAGGCGTCGCGAAATCGGCGGACGATGCCGCGAAGCTCGCGTCGTTCATCGGCTTTCCGGTGGTGCTGAAGATCGTTTCGCCGGAAATCCTGCACAAGACCGAAGCGGGCGGCGTGCTCGTCAACCTGAAGAATGAAGCCGATGTGCGTGCCGGTTTCGACACGATCATCTCGAACGCGAAGAAGTACGACCCGAAGGCGACGCTTGTCGGCGTGCAGGTTCAGCAGATGGTCGGCGCGGGGCAGGAAGTCATCATCGGCGCGGTGACGGACCCGTCGTTCGGCAAGCTGATCGCGTTCGGTCTCGGCGGCGTGCTCGTCGAAGTGCTGAAGGACGTGACGTTCCGGCTCGCGCCCGTCACGCGCGAAGAAGCCGCATCGATGCTCGACGGCATTCAGGCCGCAGAAGTGCTGCGCGGCGTGCGCGGCGCCGAACCGGTACATCGCGAGGCGCTGATTACCCTGATCGAGCGCGTGTCGCGTCTCGTCGACGATTTCCCGCAGATCGCCGAGATGGACCTCAATCCGGTGTTCGCGAGCCCGAACGGCGCGGTCGCGGCGGACGTGCGCATCGTGATGGATTTCGCGCCCGCCGAACCGCGCTATCGGCCGACGCAAGAGCAGATCGTCGCGCAGATGAACCGCATCATGAAGCCGGATGCGGTCGCGGTGATCGGCGCGTCGAACGAGGACGGCAAGATCGGCAATTCGGTGATGAAGAACCTCATCAACGGCGGCTATCAGGGCACGATCTATCCGATTCACCCGAAAGCCGACGAGATCATGGGCCGCAAGGCGTACAAGAGCGTGAAGGACGTGCCCGGCGTGATCGATGTCGCCGTGTTCGCGATTCCCGCGAAGTTCGTGGCTCAGGCGCTCGTCGAAGTCGGCGAGAAGAAGATTCCGGGCGCGGTGCTGATTCCGTCGGGCTTCGCGGAAACGGGCAATCACGAAGGTCAGGAAGAGATCGTCAAAATCGCGCGGCAATACGACATCCGCATGATGGGCCCGAACATCTACGGCTTCTACTACACGCCGAAGAATCTTTGCGCGACGTTCTGCACGCCGTACGACGTGAAAGGCAAGGCGGCGCTGTCGTCGCAGTCGGGCGGCATCGGCATGGCCATCATCGGGTTCTCGCGTTCGGCGAAGATGGGCGTTTCCGCGATCGTCGGTCTCGGCAACAAGAGCGATATCGACGAAGACGATCTGCTCACGTTCTTCGAGCAGGACGACAACACCGAAATCATCGCGCAGCATTGCGAGGATCTGAAGGACGGCCGTGCGTTCGCCGAAGCCGCAAAGCGCGTGTCGAAGAAGAAGCCGGTCGTCGTGCTGAAAGCGGGGCGCACGAGCCTCGGCGCGCGCGCGGCCAGCTCGCATACGGGCGCGCTCGCGGGCAACGACAAGATCTACGAAGACGTCTTCGAGCAATGCGGCGTGATCCGCGCGCGGTCGCTGCGCGATCTGCTCGAGTTCGCGCGCGGCATTCCGAAGCTGCCGACGCCCAAAGGTGAGAACACGGTCATCATCACGGGCGCGGGCGGCTCGGGCGTGCTGTTGTCGGACGCATGCGTCGACAACGGCCTCTCGCTGATGGCGATGCCCGACGATCTCGATGCCGCGTTCCGCAAGTTCATCCCGCCGTTCGGCGCGGCCGGAAATCCCGTCGACATCACCGGGGGCGAGCCGCCGTCGACGTACAAGAACACGATCCGCCTCGGGCTCGAGGACGATCGCATCCATTCGATCATCCTCGGCTACTGGCACACGATCATCACGCCGCCGATGGTCTTCGCGAAACTCGTCATCGAAGTGAAGGAGGAGATGAAGGCGCTCGGCATCGAGAAGCCGATCGTGGCGTCGCTCGCGGGCGACGTGCAAGTGGAAGAAGCCGCGGAATACCTGTACGAGCATGGCGTGCCGGCCTACGCTTATTCGACGGAACTGCCCGTTGCCGTGCTCGGCGCGAAGTACAAGTGGGCGCGCGGCGCAGGTTTGATCTGAGGTTTGGAGGAGGGGACAGGGGCGCGGACCACGTATGTCCGCGCCCTTTATAAGGGAGACACACTTGACACACTGGATTCGTTTTCGGGATGCCGGCGGCAGCATCGGTTTCGGTACGCTCGATCAGCATTCTGGCCGCGTCGTGCAGCACGACGGCGCGATGTTCGACAATCCGCGCCCGACCGACATGTCGTTCGCCGTCGACGACCTGACGCTGCTCGCGCCCTGTCAGCCGAGCAAGGTCATCGCGCTGTGGAACAACTATTACGCGCTGTCGCAGAAGCTCGACAAGGCGCCGCCGCAGCATCCGCTCTTTCTCATCAAGCCGCCGATGTCGGTGATCGGGCCGGGCGAGTCGATCCGCCGGCCGAAGAGCTATCACGGCAAGATCGCGTACGAGGGCGAACTCGGCATCGTGATCGGCAAGACGGTGAGCGGGGCGTCCGTGGAGGAAGCCGAAAGCGCGATCTTCGGCTACACGTGCGTGAACGACGTCACCGCGATCGAGCTGCTGCAGGAAGATCCCAACTTCGCGCAATGGTGCCGCTCGAAGGGCTTCGACACGTTCACCTGCCTCGGGCCGGTGATCGTCACGACGGGCAACGGCTTCGACTGGCGCACGGCGAGCGTCGTCACGACACTCGAAGGCGTCGAGCGCCAGAACTATCCGCTCGACGACATGATTTTCTCGCCCGCCGAGCAAGTGAGCATGCTGTCGCAGGACATGACGCTCGTTCCCGGCGACGTGATCGCGTGCGGCACCTCTATCGGCGTCGGCTCGATCAAGGACGGCGCGCGCGTGGATGTGTCGATCGCCGGAATCGGCACGCTGTCGAACGTGCTCGAAGCATGATCGCGGATGGACTCGCGGGCGCGCTCTGCGTGCTCGCGGCGCTGTCGGCGGGTTCGTCGATGCGTGCGTCGCGCGGAAGGCGGGAAACGGGCGCGCTCCTTGCCGCCGCGTGCTTCGCGAGCGGCGCATCGGGCGGAACCGCGCTCGTGCTTGCGCTGGTCGCGGGATTCATCGGGTATCGATCCGCGCGTGCGACGCCGGGTGTATCGGCGCAATCGCTCTTCGCGACGATGGCGTTCGTCGCGTGGGCGCTGCCGGGCCCGGACAGCGCGTATGCGGTGCTGGCGGGCGGCGCGCTGGCGGCATTGGCTTGCGTCGTCGTTCGCCGGCACACGAACGGAGCAAGCGCGAACCTTCAATCGATGCATCTCGCCTGCGCAGGCGCATGCGCGGCGTTCGCCTATGTGCTCGGCGTTCAGTCGGACGTGATTTCCGTCATCGCGATGCTCGCGCTCATCGGCGCGCACTTGTCGCTCGCGATGGGCGGCAACGCGGCCGCGCCGGTCGCATACGCGATGAGCGCGGCGGCGGCTGGCGGACTTGCGCTCGCGGCAGCGATCGGCGGTTCGCATGGCGCGCTCGTCGTGGCGGCAGTCGCGATCGCCGTCGGCTGCACGCGGTCGGCGACGCTCGTCGGCATCGTGCGCGAGATGCCATGAAACGACAAAGCCGGCGCAACCTTCGCGCCGGCTTTGCATCGCGATGCCCGAGACACATCAGCGATCGCGATTCCACAACGCGCCGAGCACGAAGCCGACGGCCGCCGCGATCAGCACGCCCTGAATCGGCTGGCTCGCGACCGCGAGACGCACGTTGTCGACGGTCTGACCATAACTTTGCTGCAAGTTGCCGTAAGCCTGCCGCACCTTGCCTTCGGCTTGCGTGCCTTCATCGCCCGTCAGTGCGCCGACTGCGTCCTGCACTTTGCCGACGACCTTCTGTGCCGCGCCTTCCACTTGATCCTGCACCATGGTGCCTCCCTTCGGTTGAGCGGTTTCTCGTAAATCCGGATTCGCCGGAACGCTCATCAGCAGCACGCAGCGTGCCCGGGCCAATTCAGGCCGAACCGATCAGTCCCTTCACGGCGTCGATCAAATCGTCGATAGAAAGCGGCTTGCGGCGAAACTGCGCATGCGGATGCTCGAGCGCCGGCGCATGCGCCGCCGCGCTCATGAGGATCACCGGCACGCGTGCGAGGGCGTCGCTCGCGGCCAGTTGACGGATCAGTTCGACGCCGTCCATGTGCGGCATCATCCAGTCGGTGATGACGAGCGCGGGCGGATGCGAGCGCGCCGCGTCGAGCGCGGTCCGTCCGTTGGACGCGGTCGAAACTTCGTAGCCCTCCATTTCGAGCACGAGGCGCCACGTGGTCAGAATGTCGAATTCATCGTCGACGACGAGGATCTTCTTCATGCGCGCGCGCCGGGGTCCGACACAGACAGCGCGGGCGCGGCGATCGACGGGTGTCCGGACAAGATACCCGTCGAGCCAATGAAGCCTTCGCTGATATGCAGGCCGCGCGAGTCGATCGTGAGACGGCGGATCGCCGAATCGTGCGGGCCTTCGCGCTGCTTGACGATCGACACCATGCGATACAGCGAGGAATTCGCCTCGACATAACGCATGAGCACGATGTTCTCGGTCATCGCGGACGCGCGCAACGTCGTGGGCTGCACCGAATCACCGTAGAGCGGCATTTCCTCGGTGAGCAGGGTCGTCACGCCCGCGTCGCGCAGACGGTGCGTGAGCGCGTTGAGGAAGAGGCCGAAACGCTCCGTGCGGTTCGCGGACTGAAAAAAGCCGTCGATGCCGTCGACCACGAGCCGCGACGCATTCGTGTTCCGCACCGCGGTCATCAGTTCGACGGCGAGCTCGTCGATTGCGAGTTCGACAGCCGGATGCCAGCGGATCGCGAGACGTCCGTCCTGCACGGCCGGCGCGAGATCGATGCCGACCGACAACGCTTTGGCGAGAAGCCGCTCGGGCGATTCGTAGAGGCCGAAGTAGACGCAGCGCTCGCCGCGTTCGACGCCCGCCTGCAGGAACTTCAGCGACAGCAGCGTCTTGCCGATGCCCGATGGCCCGACGAGCGTCGTCGTCGAGCCGCGCACGATGCCGCCGCCGAGCATCTGGTCGAAATCGGGAAAGCCGAAGCTCAACTTGTTCTTGAAGTCCGGCGCGCCGTCATCGTTCGCGGGCGACGCCTCGATGCGCGGAAAGGTCACGAGACCGTTCTCCGTGATCTTGAAGAAGTGCTTGCCGAGCAGATGATCGCGGGCGCGCAGCTTGTGGACTTCGATTTCGCGGGCACGCCGCATGCCGGTGTTGTAGCGGTTCAGTTCGATGAGCCCGTCGACGAGCGTGTGCTCCGGATGCGGCTCGTTGCCCGAAAGCGGCGCGAGGATCAGCGTCGTGCAGCGCGCGGCGCTCACGAACGCCGAAAGCTCGTGGATGAACTGCGAGAGTTCGAGTTCCGTCGAGCTGAATTCGCGCGCGCTGCGAAAGCCGTCGATGACCATGAAACGCGGCCGGCTCGTCTTGATCGTCGCCGCGATCAGCGCGAGAAAGCCGGACAGGCCGTCGCGCATCAGTTCGTGATAACCGGAGACGAAGAGCATCCGGTCGGAGATGGCGTCGGCGTTGTAGAACGACAGTCCGCGAAGATGAGACAAAAGCTTGGTGTGCGATTCGGCGATCAGCGTGATGTACAGGACCATGTCGCCCTGCGCGACGCGATGAAAGCCGATCTGCGATGAAAGAATCGTCTTGCCCGCGCCCGCCATGCCTTCGATCAGATACAGGCCGCCCTCGACGAACCCGCCGCCCAGGATGTCATCCAGGCCCGCGACGCCCGTCGTCACGTTGCCGTCGTTGGCAGCGTGTTGCCGGGGTTGAGCGGTGGAGTGCTTGTCGTCTTGGTTCATGGGATTTTCTTTTTTACTCGGCGTACCGGCTTTTTTGAGAAGGCGAATTATGGCTGACTATTGGCAAGCCGTGCTGGAAGCCATACCGCTCATGCCCGCCGTCGCGCCTTTGCGTGCGCGGTTTTGGGCGGCCACGCGCCTTTGCGTCGTCGCTGCGGCCTTTTGAAGCGAGCCCGCCGGGACGGCGCGCGGGCGAATGCATCATGCACGCATTTTCTGCGCCCGAGCGTTTTGCGGATGGGAGCGATTGCCCGCCAACAGGAATTCTTTGAGAACTGTCTCATGGGCACTCGGAGCAGCGGGTGATGAAATGACGAACGTCTTACAGGGGCGCCGTGTTTTCTCCCGCCGCTTCACTCCGGCGCTCGCGCGCCTTCATTGCCTTCATCTCGCCATGCACCGTTCGCACTCGATTCCGGGCGCTCTTGCGCTCGCCGCCAGCTTTTTTGTTCTTTTTGCCGCGACAGCTTCGGCCGCCGCGCCGCACGCCACCGAAAGCCTGCCCGACGCGCGCATTCTCTCGGCCGCGCCTTTCGTTTTCCACGGCGACCGCCATATTTTTTCGCGCATGTCCGTGGAGCCGTCCGATTCGCGCATCTTCATGCCGGTCGAAACGATCCGCAACCTGAGCGAGCCGCGTTTGTCGCAAGTAAGTTTCAAGCGCACATCGACCATTTGAAGACGCACGGATTAACGGCGTTCGAATGAAGTATTGAGTCGTCTGGAATCGATTGCCTTGCCGCGCCATAATTCTTTCCGGGCGACGCGCGTTGCCATTACGGAAAATCGCAATGAAGCGCTGGGTAATTGCGGAAATCGTGCTGATTGCCGCCGGTTTGTCCGGTCCGTTGGCGCGGGCCGCTGATTCATCGCCGATGAGGCCCGAAGCGGCTATTGCGAGCAATGGCGATGTCGCGGAACTCGAGAATCTGCTTGCCGCCGGGAAAATCACGGCGTTACGCAGGACGTTGAATGGCAGTTATGGCGCGAGTCTCTCGTATTATCCCGACGAGATGATTTATTACGCCGCGCTGTTTCAGCAAAGCAATATCTGGCGCGTGTTCAAAACGCAAAATGACGCGCGGGCCGAAACGGTCTATGCGGATTTCGCCAAGACGTCGAACACGCTCGCCGATGCGGAAATAAAGCGCATCAAGCTCGAAGCGGAGAAGGCATATGCGGACCGGCAGATCGCCGCCCAGCAGGCGCGCGCGAACCGGCTGCAAGCCGATCTCGATATTGCACGCGCGCAGCAAAATCAGGTGACGAGTTATCAAGTGGAGCAGCAGAATGCGATCCGCGAACTTCGCACGGAGCAGGCAGCGGCGCAGGCGCAACTTCGCGCGCTGCAGACCCGCGTGCAGGAGCTTCAGAAGCAATCCGACGGCGACCTTCCGGTCCCGCCCAAATAGGGGTTTCGATACGGGCGCCGCCGGCCTTGTATTTGGGAGTTGTCCGCTTAAATCGCACGAATTGTCACGCTACAATCGCGCAGCTTTCGGATTGCTTATCGAACGTTTGGCGCACCCGAAATCGATCCATCATTTTTCACGTCACCTTTGGGTTGTTCCCCGGCCCGGAATCGAGGTGCGCGCTCAGCGGCTCGCACTTTGAAATTGACTTGCATGACCACCAAGATGCTCACGAAAACCCTTGCTGTTAGTCTTATCGCCGCTGCCGTACTTGCGGGCTGTTCGTCCACGTCGGGACCGGCCTTCAATATCAGCGAAATTCAAACGTCGGATGGCCAGAAGGCTTTTCGCGCCGAATGCTACGGTCTGTTCGAAAACGGCAGCGCCTGCATGACCGCGGCTCAAAAGATGTGCGGCGATCAAAAGGTGAACGTGCTTCAGACGCTCGCCGGAACGAAGACGCCGAGCGATCCGCGCAACGTAATCTTCAACTGCGTGACGCCGCCCCAGCCGGTCGTTGCAACGCCGGAACCGGCGCCAGCGAAGGCCCCGGCTGTCGTGCCGCGCAAGATTTCGCTCGACGAAAAGACGAACTTCGCCTTCGACAGCGCCGCGTTGACGCCGAAGGCCAGGAGCATTCTGGATAAGCTCGTCGCCGACTCGAAGGGTGCGAATTTCGCGTCCGTCACGGTCGAGGGCTACACGGATTCGATGGGCCCGGATGCCTACAACCTCGGTCTGTCCCAGCGTCGCGCGCAGGCCGTGCTCGACTACCTGAAGGGACATGGCCTGAGCGCCGAGAACTTCGCGATGAAGGGTTTCGGCAAGGCCAATCCGATTGCGTCGAACGCAACGAGCGTCGGGCGTGCGGAAAATCGTCGTGTGGAAGTGATGCTTACGCCGTAATTCATCATCGGACGATGTCGAAAAAAACCCCCGCGAACCGATGGTTCGCGGGGGTTTTTGTTTTGTCGCCGACTGTGCGCTGCTTCAGAAGAGCGCGAGTTGTTCGCGCCCCGGACCGCCCTCCAGCGTGAGCAAATGGCGTTTGCGTTCGACGCCGCCCGCATAGCCGGTCAATTCCCCGTCGACGCCGATCACGCGATGACACGGCACGATGATCGCGACCGGATTGCGTCCGTTCGCGCCGCCGACGGCCCGCGATGCGCCCGCGGGCAAGCCGAGCCGGCGCGCGAGATCGCTGTACGTCCACGCGTCGCCGAAAGGGATCTGGCAAAGCGCGTCCCAGACTTGTCGCTGAAAGGGTGTTCCGCGAAACTGCACCGCAATCGAAAACTTCCGACGCGTACCCGCGAAGTATTCGCCGACCTGCTCGCGCGCATCGGCAATCACGCGGGATCTCGGCGCTGTCTCCGACAGCGTCGGCGCGTGCAGACCATCGGGAAAATACTTCTGTCCGATGAAGAAGAGACCCGTCAGACATTCGTCTTCGGCGCGATACAAAATGTGCCCGAGCGGGCTCGGGCCGACATGGCATTCGATCACTTCGATTCTCCGCGCGGCTGTCTTCGGCGACGGCCGCTTCAGATGAACGGATTATCGGCGGTGCCTGACGGCGCATCCGGCTCGTCGGGCAGCTTCGCGGGCAGCGACGCATCGCTTTGCAACGCTTCGACGATCGCACCGATCGCCTTCTGAAGCGCCAGCGCGTTCGCGAGTCCGGCCTTGTCGCGGGCGATCGTCAAATTGCCGCTGATCGTGAGGCGCTTCACGCCGTTCTCGATGTTGATCGCGTCGCCCGCGATGTTCATCACATCCGTATCGTTTGCAAATGGCTTAAACACCGCGCAATCCTCCAATTCGCTTGTCCTTCAGTCCGTCCGGGATGCCGGGAAACGCGAGTCCGCTCATCGCTTCCAGTTCGTGCACGGTTTTCATCGTGTACGTGTTCGTCGGCGTATTTTCGATCACGACCGCGAACGCGATCTGACGCTGCGGCAAATAGACTACTTTATACAGTTGCGTGGGCACGAACACGCGCGATTCGCCGATCGTCTGCAACTGACGTCCCGAGAAGAGCGGCCCGGTGACGACATACGCTTCGCCCGATTCCTCCGTGAGCCTGCGCACCGCTTGCTCGATGCGCGACCAGATGCGCCGGTTGTTCGACGGATCCTGCGGGACGATGTTCGCGAGCGAGAACGATTCGGCCATGCCTTTCTTGCTTGCGCGATCGCCCGCGGGACTCATGTGGCCGCGGTCGTAACCGCTCCTCTTGTAGTCGGACAGTTGCGCGGCCTCGTCGGGCGGCAGACGTTTGTCGACGAAGAAGCGATTCGTGCGCGTGTTGTTCTTCGCCTGGTCGACACTGCTCGCGGTCAGATGTTCCGCCGACCACAGCGGCCCTTTCGTGATGCCGGAGTGCAGCAGCGCGAAGTCGGAATAGCAGACTTCCTGCGTCGACGCGCGCATCTTCGAATTGACGACGACCGGCGCGCGGCCGTTCGGGCTGAACTGCGGACAGTCGCTCGCGGATGCGCTGATGCACGCGAATGCGAGGAGCGCGGCGGCGAATGCCTTGATGCGGCGTTGCATGCTTGGAATGATCCTGACGACGATCGGGGTCGCAAAGTATAAGCGCTGAATACAGCATGCGGGCGCGTGCGAAATTCAGCCGCGCTAGAATGCGTCGGCCGACGTCATCTTCAGATCAAAAAATGAAACCAGCGCGCAGCAAGCCGTCCGTCCTTCGATCCTTGATGTTGTGTCTCGCGATGTCCTTCGCTTTACAAGCACATGCCGACGAAGCCACGCAAGCGGCCGGCAATGACGGCCCCGCATACGGCCCCGAGTTGCAGGGCTTCGACTATCCGTATCCGGTCGCGCGCTTCGCGCTTACGTCGCAGCGCCAGGTCGTGCGCATGGCGTATATGGATGTGCATCCGGCGCATCCGAATGGACGCACCGCGGTACTTCTGCACGGCAAGAATTTTTGTTCGGCGACGTGGAAGCAGACGATCCAGACCTTGAGCGATGCGGGCTATCGCGTGATCGCGCCGGATCAGATCGGCTTTTGCAAATCGACGAAGCCCGCGCGCTATCAATACAGTTTCCAGCAACTTGCCCGCAACACGCATGCGCTGCTGACCGCGCTCGGCGTGTCGAAGGCGACGCTCATCGCGCATTCGACGGGCGGCATGCTCGCGGTGCGCTACGCGCTCATGTATCCGCGCGAGACGGAGCAGCTCGTGCTGGTGAATCCGATCGGGCTCGAAGACTGGAAGGCGAAGGGCGTGCCGTCGATTTCCATCGACGACTGGTATGCGCGCGAGCTCAAGACGAGCGCCGACGGCATCCGCCGCTATGAGACGAGCACGTACTACTCGGGCCAGTGGCGCGACGACTACGAACCGTGGGTGCAGATGCTGGCGGGCATGTATCGCGGACCGGGCAAGGACATCGTCGCGTGGAACTCGGCGTTGCTGTACGACATGATTTACACGCAGCCCGTCGTCTACGAATTCGATCAGTTGAAGACGCCGACGCTATTGCTTATCGGCGACAAGGATACGACCGCGATCGGCAAGGACTTCGCGCCGCCGGAGATTCGGCCGATGCTCGGGCGATATCCGGATCTCGCGAAGCTGGCGAAGGAGCGTATCGAAGGCGCGAAACTCGTCGAGTTTCCGGAGCTTGGGCACGCGCCGCAGATGCAGGATCCGGCGGCGTTTCATAAGGCGCTGCTGGAGGGGCTGGCGGGGCAATAGCTTCGATTCGCTCGCAAAGTTTCGTTGGCTGTTCTGCATTGCGATTTCGCTCAACGTGACCATGATCGTGCCACGCCGACGCAGGGCGGCCATTATCTGGCGGACGTTATTGCAGGTCTTCTCTTGTCGATGCTGACTGTGCCCACCTCCAAGAAAATCGTTGGACGAAGCGAGGGCAGACTTGCCATCCGCGCAGAAACCCGACGCACCATACCTCACCTTCCCAAAGTCGCACACGAAGCCCGCTCGATCGCCGGCACCTGAATCGCCAACGTAATACCTCTCGCCACCATGAAAACAGTGAGCGCCAGCCACAGCCCGTGATTCCCGAGCGATCCCGCGAGCGCCCACGCAGCAAGCAGAAAGGCAGCAAGCGAGACCGCCATCGCCTTCATCAACTCGCGCGTGCGCGTCGCGCCGATGAACACGCCGTCGAGCTGAAAGCCCGCGACCGACGCGAGCGGCAGAACCGACGCCCACGGCAGATAGCGCACCGCCGCCGCCTTCACGACCGCCTGATCCGTGAGCTTGCCGATGATCCATTCGCCGCTAAACCAGAAGACGATGGAAAAGCCCGCCGCGCCGATTGCCGACCAGAACATCGTCACCTTCACGGCCTGACGGAACGCGTACCGGTCGCGCGCGCCCGCCGCCGCGCCGACGAGCGCTTCGGCCGCGTGCGCGAAGCCGTCGAGACCGAAGGACATGAAGGTCTGGAAGTTCAGCAGGACGGCGTTCGCGGCGAGGATCGCATCCCCCTGACGCGCGCCGAGATGCGCGAACCAGCCATACGAACCGAGCAGGCAGATCGTGCGGATGAAGATGTCGCGGTTGATCGCGACGACCCGCCTCAACGCGTGCGCGTCGAAGAGCGAGCGCGGGACGAGCGGCGCGAGACCGCGCGGACGCAGATGCCAAAGAATCGCGAGTCCGAGCGCAAAGCCGCAGAAATCCGCGAACGCCGTTGCTGCGCCGATGCCCGCGATGCCCCAATCGAAGCGATACACGAAAAGCAGCACCGCGACGATGTTCACCAGATTGATGAAGATCTGCGTGACGAGCGCGAGCCTCACGCGCTGGCAGCCGAGCAGATAACCCAACACGACGTAATTGCCGAGCGCGAACGGCGCGGCCCAGATGCGCGCGTGACAGTACGCGCTCGCGGTGCCCTGCACGGCGGCGCTGCCGCCCAGCGCGACGAGCGCGTAACGAATGATCGGCACTTGCAGCACCAGCACCGCCGCGCCGATCGCGAGTCCGAGCAGCAACGCGCGCAGCACGCTCTTGCGCAAGGCGTCGTCGTCACGCGCGCCGAACGCCTGCGCCACGAGTCCCGTCGTACCCATGCGCAGAAAGCCGAAGCCCCAGAACACGAAGCTGAAGACGAGCCCGCCGAGCGCGACGCCGCCGAGATACTGCGGCCCGTCGAGATGCCCGGCGACAGCCGTGTCGACGGCGCCGAGAATCGGCTGCGTGAGATTCGCGAGAACGATGGGAAAGGCCAGCATCAGCACGCGCCTGTGCCAGTGCACGGGCAGCGCGGCGGCATCGGTTGAATCGGTCTGCAAGGTCGGCGGCCTGAAGTTTCGAGCAAGGGCGTCATTGTCCGCAGCGGACGCGGACCACGCAACGTCTCGCGAACGCCGATAATGCGCCTCATGAAAACGTTCGCGCTCTATGTCGTCACCGCCATCGCCGAGATCGCCGGCTGCTATTTCCCTCATCGATGGCTCAAGGAGGGCGGCTCGCCGTGGCTCGTCGTGCCCGGCGCGCTGTCGCTCGCGTTGTTCGCGTGGCTGCTCACGCTGCACGCCGCGGCGGCGGGGCGCGTCTACGCGGCGTATGGCGGCGTGTATATCGGCGTGGCGATCGCGTGGCTATGGGCCGTCGAGCGCATCCGGCCGACGGCGTGGGATGTCGCGGGCGCGGCGATCGCGCTCATCGGCATGGGCGTGATCGCGTTCCAGCCGCGCGTCTAGAACCGCTCAGGCTTCCAGCGCCAGCAGCGCGAACGTCGCGAGCCAGTGCTCGCCCATGTAATCGCCCGCGACATGCGCAATGCCCGACGCCAGATGTTCGTGCGCCGCCGTCTCGAGCACGGCGATACGCGCATCGCCCGCCGGCAGCGCGCGTGCGATCGTGCGCTGACACCACGCGCGCGAGAGGTTCAGGCCGTCGAGATGCGCGAGCTTGCCGTCGCTGCGATCGGTGACGGTGGCCGGCGCGAAGAGCGTCGCGGGTTCTCGCTCGGCGATGCGCGGCAGAAACCGGTCGAACCAGCCGACGAAGCGCTCGCCCGGCAGCACATGACGCATCAGCACGGCTTCCATCAGCGACGGCGACAGGAACTCGTCGCCCGCCGGTTCCCACGCCTGACAGCCTTCGTCCTTCTCGAACCAGCGCAGGGCGGTTTCCTTCAGCAGATGCTCAAAATCGGCGTTCTGCGCGACGCGCGCGTAACCGATCGAAAGCGTCAAGGCGAACGCCATGTTGAAGTGCGTGCCGACGCGAAGCGGATACGTCGATTTCGGCAGGAATTCGTCGAAGCGTGCGACGAATGCGTCCGCGAGCGGCTGGAGCGTGCGGGCCCAGCGCGCGCCGTCGTCGGAACGCATCGAGCGCAGCTGGCCTGCGAGCGCGAGCAGCCACGCCCAGCCATAAGGCCGCTCGAAGCCGCGCGCGGCGGGACGCTGCAGATAAGCGACTTCAGCGGCGACGTTAGCCTCGGTGACATGCTCGTCGATCACGGCGCGAATGCGCGGCGCGTCCGGCAGATCCGGAAAGCGGTCGATCAGCCGAGCGATCAGCCAGTAACCGTGCACGCACGAATGCCAGTCGAAGCTGCCGTAGAAAATCGGATGCAGCGCGCGCGGGCTTTGCACGTCGGCAACGCTTGCCATGACGTGATCGAGCTTGTTGGGATATTCGCGCGTCAGGTGGCCGAGCGCGACTTGCGCGAATGTCGACGCGAGCGCGGCGTCGAGAATGATCGGTTGATGCTGACTCATGCAGTCCTCGTCGATGTGAATCGTGATCCCGAGACTTTATCGATAAATAATCGTCAAAATCTTTAATCAGGGTAACCACCTAGTACCAACGATCGAGGCAAAGACGATTTATGTCGAAAGCGTTGAACGATGCCGTCGCAAGGGCGGCAAATGCTTTTGCGGCAAGCCTGAGCGGGTGGGGCGGTCATCGGTGAACGCGATGCGGGCGCGTCCTTGCGCGAATTTTCCTACTCCGTCCGGCCGTGTTTCGCGCGCCACGATCGCGCGCCGGTTGCGGAACCGCGTATAAACTTGCGCCCGAACGCCGCCAAGAGCGCCCGGATCGGGGATGAAACCCCGACATACGCCATCCAGACAGTGACCAAGAGATCAGAAACAACATGACCGACCTTCCCGCTTACACCGCAGAGGACACCCGGCGCCGCGTTTTCGCCATCGTCGGCGCCTCGTCGGGCAACCTCGTCGAATGGTTCGACTTCTATATCTACTCGTTCCTCGCGCTGTACTTTTCGGCGGCGTTCTTTCCCGGCGGCAATCCGACGGTTCAGTTGCTGAACACGGCGGGCGTGTTCGCGGCGGGCTTCCTGATGCGCCCGATCGGCGGGTGGCTCTTCGGCCGCATCGCCGACAAGCACGGCCGCCGCAACGCGATGATGATCTCCGTCCTGATGATGTGCGGCGGCTCGCTCGTCATCACCTTCCTGCCGACGTACGCGTCGATCGGCGCGTGGGCGCCGTTCCTGCTGCTGATCGCGCGCCTGTTCCAGGGCTTGTCGGTGGGCGGCGAATACGGCACCAGCGCGACGTACATGAGTGAAGTCGCGCTGCGCGGCCGGCGCGGCTTCTTCGCGTCGTTCCAGTACGTGACGCTGATCGGCGGCCAGCTCGCCGCGCTGCTCGTGCTCGTGATCCTGCAACTGTTCCTGTCGACGGAAGAGCTGAAGGCGTGGGGCTGGCGCATTCCGTTTTTCATCGGCGCGTGCGCGGCGCTGATCTCGCTGTACCTGCGCCGTTCGCTCGACGAAACGTCGACCGCCGAGACGCGCGATCGCAAGGAAGCGGGCACGCTGGCCGGCCTGATGCAGCACAAGGCCGCGTTCATGACGGTCGTCGGCTTCACGGCGGGCGGCTCGCTCATCTTCTACACGTTCACGACCTACATGCAGAAGTATCTGGTCAACACGGCGGGCATGCACGCGAAGACCGCCAGCAACGTGATGACCGCCGCGCTCTTCGTCTACATGCTGCTGCAGCCGCTGTTCGGCGCGCTGTCGGACCGCATTGGCCGCCGCGCCTCGATGCTTTGCTTCGGCGCGCTCGCGACCATTTGCACGGTGCCGCTGCTGCACGCGCTCTCCACGGTGTCGAACCCGGTCATGGCGTTCGTGCTGGTCGTGATCGCGCTCGCGATCGTGAGCTTCTACACGTCGATCAGCGGTCTCATCAAGGCGGAAATGTTCCCGCCGGAAGTGCGCGCGCTGGGCGTCGGCCTGTCGTACGCGGTCGCCAACGCGGTGTTCGGCGGCTCGGCGGAGTATGTGGCGCTGTGGCTGAAATCGGCGGGCAGCGAATCGACGTTCTTCTGGTATGTCACGGCGATGTGCGCCATTTCGCTCATCGTCTCCTGGCGCATGCTCGATCCGAGCAAGGAAGGGTATCTGCGCAACGAACCGTAAGCCGGCCGGCGGCGTGCGCGTCGTGTCGCACGTCCGCATCGGCGCGGACGCCGTTGTCCGCCCGGCTTGCCGATGAAGGTAGTATGGTGTTTTATGCGGTATGTAGACGACGCACCGGCCACGGTGCACGATGTTGATCGGAAAGCGCGGGAACCGGATACGCATGCGCGCAGCGCCGCCGCGCGCAAATCCGATGTGCACGTTCGGGCGCGTCGGACTGCCTGGAGCCTGTTCATGGAAGATTTCGACGAAACGCTGTTCATAGTCTGGCGAGCCAACCTCAATGTCCTGGTCGGCTCGCCGGGCGGCGCTGGCCGCCTCGCACGCATGATGAACTTCTCGCCGACGTTCATGAAGCTGATCGTCGGCGGTCAGCGCGATTTCAACGAGGAATTCGTACGCGGCATCGAGCTCGTGACCGGCCTGCCGCCGCACTGGATGGACGAGCGCCGCACGCTGGACGAGATTCCGCCCGACGTCCTGCGCGCGATCGACGAGGAAACGCCGATGGCCGTGTTCCGCGGCACGGCCCATCCCGCGCCGAAGCGTTCCGTGTTGCGCGGCCCGGAACCGCTGCTTTCCCAGACCGAAGCGACGCGCCGTGTCGCCGATCAGGCCCAGCAACAGGCCGAAGCCAACCGCCGCGATCTGGTTTTTCGGAAGAATCGCGAGCTGCTGTCGCAGGACTTACGCCGCCTGGAGCGCCAGCTCGGCTTGCTGCAGGTCGAATCGATGCAGCCGAAGGTCGATGAACTCATCGCGTCCGATCGCATGAGCGAGTCGGCGAAGGCCGATCTGACCGGGCGTCTCGAACAGATCGACAAGCACGTCAAGCTGTTACATCAGCACGTCGAGAAGCTCGTGGTGCTGCTCTCGAGTCCGGATGAGCCCGACTCGGGCGAATAACCGAACGACTACTTGTTTTTACGGTCTTCAGGCGATTCCGGCTCCGGATGCACCGCGATCGGATCGCTTGCGGGGAAGGTCTCTTCCAGCGCCTCGTCGAGCAAATCCTCTTCGGTTTCCTTCTTCGGTTGTTCCTGCTTCGAACGTTCATCCCGGCTGGCTTTGGTCATGGTGCGCTCCGTGGTGCGAAATCATGGACGATTCAATATAGCAGCCTCGATGTTCGCGCGCTTCAGCTCTCCCGCCGGTAATCCGCGGGGCGCACGCCCGTCCACTTCCTGAATGCGCGCCGGAACGCGCTCGGTTCCGCGAAGCCGAGCGCATCGGCGATTTGCGGAATCGTCTCCTGCGTATGCGCAAGACGCGCGATGGCCAGATCGCGCCGCAATGCGTCCTTGATCGTCTGATAGGTCAGCCCTTCCTGCTTCAGACGCCGCCGCAGCGTGGCTTCGGCCATATGCAGCGCGGCCGCGATGCTTTCGGCTTCCGGCCAGTCCGTCGGCGCGGTTTGCCGAAGACGCGTCCGGATGCGCGCCGCGAGCGAATCCGGATTGCGATACTTCACGATGAAATTCGCCGGCGCATCGCGCAGGAAGCGCTTGAGCGTGGCGGACGTCTGCACGATCGGCAGCGCCGCGCATTCGGCCGACAGGTCGACGAACGAGCGCGTCGCGTCGAAACGCAGGTCGTTGCAGAACATGAGGCGATATTCGTCGCTGTCGGCGGGCTCGGGGCAGCGCATGTGCGCCGCGAGCACCGGAATGCGCCGCCCGACCAGCCAGCACAAGAGCCCATACACGAGGATGAAGGCCGTCGCGTAGGCGAACATCGACTTCGGTCCGGCTTTGTCGGCGAGCCAGATTCGCACGCGCTTGTCGTCGATGTCCGGCTCGAAGCTCAGATCGTCGAGCACGAGCCGCATGAAAGTCGCGATGCGCCCGAGCGCCTGCGCGCCGTCGCGCGAGGAAAGCGCCGCGTGGCATAGCAGCACGAAGCTGCCGCGCCGCATCGGATGGGCGTCCTGGCCGAAGAACTCGTCGTCGAGCGCGTCGGCGGTGGCGTTCCACAGCTTGCCGTACTGGACCGGCGACACCCGCGCGCGCGGCGAATCGAGCGTCGCCGGCGCGATGCCCGCCGCGGCCAGCAAATGCCCGCGCGCGACGCCGCGCGATTCGGCGCATCGCAATGCGGCTTCGACGAGGCTCACGGAAATCGAGTCGCGCTCGATCTTTTTTTTGGTACTTGGGGTTGTCACTAGGTGGCCAAAGCGCTCAGTTAGCGTGATCGTTTTGGGCATCGGCTAACGTTAGGCGATTGCCTAGACTCGTGCTCAGACGGCCCAGCCGCCCATCATCGACCGGGCGAGCGGCGGCCAGAAAGTTTAAACGATCGATGCGGCGAGCCTCGCCGCGCAAGCCCCCATCACCGAATTCAGAACATGATCGACGCATTTCTCACCGAAGAGCAACGCATGATCCGCGACGCGGCTCGCCAGTTCGCAACCGAAGCGCTCGCGCCGAACGCGGGCCAGTGGGACAAGGACGGCGCGATCCCCGACGCAGTCGTGCGGCAACTGGGCGAACTCGGCCTGCTCGGGATGATCGTGCCCGCCGAACTCGGCGGCACCTTCAGCGACTACACCGCCTACGCACTCGCGATGGAAGAGATCGCCGCCGGCTGCGCGTCCTGCGCGACGATGATGAGCGTGCACAACTCGGTCGGCTGCGGGCCGATCCTCGCGTACGGCACCGACGCGCAGAAGGCCGAATGGCTGCCGAAGCTCGCGAGCGGCGAGGTTATCGGCGCGTTCTGCCTGACGGAGCCGCAGGCGGGCTCCGAAGCGAACAACCTGCGCGTGCGCGCCGTCGAGAAAGACGGCAAGTGGGTCATTTCCGGCAACAAGCAGTTCGTGACCAACGGCAAACGCGCGGGCGTGGCGATCGTTTTCGCCGTGACCGATCCCGATCAGGGCAAGCGCGGCCTCTCCGCGTTCATCGTGCCGACGGACACGCCCGGCTTCAACGTCGGCGCGCCGGAGCACAAGCTCGGCATCCGCGCGTCGGATACGTGTCCGATCAACTTCGACGATTGCGCGATTCCCGCCGCGAATCTGCTCGGCAAGCGCGGCGAGGGCTTGAAGATCGCGCTGTCGAATCTGGAAGGCGGGCGCATCGGCATTGCGGCGCAGGCGCTCGGCATCGCGCGCGCGGCATTCGATGCGGCGCGCGCCTATGCGAAGGAGCGCGTGCAGTTCGGCAAGCCGATTCAGGAACATCAGTCGGTGGCCAACATGCTCGCCGACATGCAAACGCAGATCAACGCCGCGCGCCTCTTGATTCATCACGCGGCGCGCATGCGTACCGAAGGCGTGCCGTGTCTGTCGGAGGCGTCGCAGGCGAAGCTGTATGCGTCGGAAATGGCGGAGCGCGTGTGTTCGGACGCGATCCAGATTCACGGCGGATACGGCTATCTGCAGGATTATCCGGTGGAGCGTCATTATCGCGATGCACGCATCACGCAGATTTACGAAGGCACCAGCGAAGTGCAGCGGATGGTGATCGCGCGCAACGTATAAATCTTTGGAGACGCAATGAACGAAGCCCAGGCATTCATCGAAGCACGAGACTTCCTGTTTGCTCATCGCACGGACTACGACACCGCGTATCGCGACTTCAGATGGCCGTCGCTCGATCGCTTCAACTGGGCGCTCGATTATTTCGATCCGATGGCGCGCGGCAACGACGCGCCCGCGTTGCAGATCGTCGGCGAAAGCGGCGACGAGACACGGCTTTCGTTTGCGCAGATGAGCGAGCGTTCCGCGCGCGTCGCGAATCATTTGCGGGGGCTGAACGTGAAACGCGGCGAGCGCATTCTGCTGATGCTGCCGAATCGCGTCGAGCTATGGGACACGATGCTCGCCGCGATGAAGCTCGGCGCGATCGTCCTGCCCGCGACGACGCAGCTTGCGAGCGCGGATTTGCGCGACCGCATCGCGCTAGGCGGCGTGCAGCACGTCATCGTCGATGCAGCCGAAACGAGGAAATTCGATGGCATCGACGTACCGGGCTTGCGCATCGCGGTGGGCGGCGCGCAGGACGGCTGGCTCGCGTATGAAGCCGCGTACGACGCATCGGCGGAATTCGCCAAGGACGGCGAAACGTCCGCGAACGATCCGTATCTGCTGTACTTTACGTCTGGCACGACGTCGAAGCCGAAGCTCGTCGCGCATACGCATCAGAGTTATCCGGTCGGGCATCTCTCGACGATGTACTGGATCGGCCTGCAACCCGGCGACGTCCACTGGAACATCAGCTCGCCCGGCTGGGCGAAACACGCGTGGAGCTGCTTCTTCGCGCCGTGGAACGCGCAGGCGTGCGTGTTCATCTACAACTTCAGCCGTTTCGATGCCGCCCGCGCGCTCGATGTGCTCGTGAAGCACGAAGTCACGACGCTGTGCGCGCCGCCGACCGTATGGCGCATGCTCGTGCAGGAGCCGCTCGCGTCGTACGAGGTGAAGCTGCGCGAGATCGTCGGGGCGGGCGAGCCGCTGAATCCGGAGATCATCGAGCGCGTGCAGCATGCGTGGGGATTGCCGATCCGCGACGGCTACGGCCAGACCGAAACCACCGCGCAGATTGCCAACACGCCGGGCCAGCGGCTCGTGCCGGGCTCGATGGGCCGTCCGCTGCCGGGTTATCGCGTGGCCTTGCTCGATCCGGATGGCAATCCTGCCGAAGAAGGCGAAATCGCGCTCGCGCTCGATCCGCCGCCGCTCGGCCTGATGACCGGTTACGCCGATAACCCCAAGGCCACCGAAAACGCGATGCGAGGCGGCTTCTATCGCACATCCGATGTCGCCGCGCGTGGCGCGGACGGCTACTTCGTCTACGTCGGCCGCGCGGATGACGTGTTCAAGTCGTCGGATTACCGCTTGAGCCCGTTCGAGCTGGAAAGCGTGCTGATCGAGCACGAAGCGATCGCCGAGGCGGCTGTCGTGCCGAGTCCCGATCCGCTGCGTCTTTCGGTGCCGAAGGCGTTCGTCACGCTGCGTCACGGCTATTCGATCGGACCCGAACTCGCGAAAAGCGTGTTCGCGTTCTCGCGCGAACGGCTCGCGCCGTACAAGCGCATCCGCCGGCTCGAATTCGCGGAATTGCCGAAGACCATCTCCGGCAAGATTCGCCGCGTCGATTTGCGCCGGCAGGAAATCGCGCGCACGCAGGACGGCGCGCGCGGCGAGTTCGAGTTCTGGGAGGAAGATTTCCCGGAGCTGCGCCAGACCAGCAATGCTGACTAAAGGAATTCATGAGCACGCTTGAACTTTCACGCGACGCGCCCGAAGTCGCCTTCGAGGTCGTGAACCGCGTGGCGATCGTCACGCTCGACCGTCCGCATGCCTTGAACGCGCTCTCGCACGGCATGATCGCGCATCTCGCCGAACGTTTCGCGCAATGCGCCGCGGACGATTCGATCGCCGCGGTCGTCTTGCGCGGCGCGGGAGAGAAGGCGTTTTGCGCGGGCGGCGACGTGCGCAAGCTCTATCACGCGGCGCGCAACGATCCGCATCACGAGACGCCGTGGCTCAAGTTTTTCATCGATGAATATCGGCTCGATTTCACGGTGCATCGCTTTGCGAAGCCGGTTATCGCGCTGATGGACGGCATCGTGATGGGCGGCGGCATGGGCCTCGCGCAAGGCGCGGCGTTGCGCATCGCGACCGAGCGCACGCGCATGGCGATGCCGGAGACGCGCATCGGCCTGTTGCCCGATGTCGGCGCGACGCATTTCCTGCGCGTGCTGCCGCGCGATCTCGCGCTTTACGTCGGGTTGACGGGCGCGCGTCTGTCGGGCGCGGATGCGCGGCGTGTCGGTCTCGCGGACGAATGCGTGCCGTCGACGTGGCTGCGCAGTTTCGTCGAGCGTCTCGAAGCTATCCGCTGGGACGATGCGCAGGACACGATGACGCAAGTGGCGCGCGTGTTCGTGCCGAGCGCGAATATCGAACGGCACGCGCCGCTCGACGATATGCGCGCGCAAATCAAACGCCATTTCGCCGTGTGCGCGACGGGCGGCGTGGAACGCATCGTCGCATCGCTCGCAACGGATGAATCCGACTGGGCGCGCGCGACGCTCGCGCTGCTCGAAAGCCATTCGCCGACGATGCTCGAAGTCACGTATCACGCGCTGTTGCGTGGCCGTCAGATGTCGCTCGCGGACTGCTTTCGCATGGAACTCGGCGTCGTGTACCGCGCGATCGATGACGGCGATTTCGTCGAAGGCGTGCGGGCGCTCATCATCGACAAGGACGAGCGGCCGCGTTTCGCGCCGACGACGCTCGCGCAAGTGCGCGCCGAGCGCGTGCAGCACTTCCTGTCATCGCCGTGGCGCAGGGAAATGCATCCGCTCGCCGATCTGTAGGCGGGACCTCTCGACGGAATTCGCAAGCAAATGTTTCTGCAGCGAACCGTCCAGATGACCGATGGTCGAATCGGGCTTATCGAACATCGGACAATTCTGAGGAGGAACCGAACATGGCGAACCGTACGTATCGAACGGCGCTTCTTTCGGCTGGGATCGCATTTGCGGTAATCGCGCCGGGGGCATCGTACGCACAACTCAATCTTCAACAGTTCGGCTTCGGGAGCGGCAAGTCTGACGTGACGTCGGGCGCGAACGGCGCGACGCAGCCTTCGGCGCTGAATTCGCTTCTGCAAAGCTATGTCGGCGCGAACCAGCAAGTGCTGACCGGGCAGTCGACCCTCGCCTCGGCGATGGGCATGTCGAGCGTCGCGAGCCAGGCGCAATCGGCGGCGGGGTTGCTCTCTGGCGCATCGGGCGGGAACGCCGTTCCGAGCACGAGCGTATTGTCGCAACTCGGCGGCACGCAGCAGAGCGTGTCCCAATCGCTGATGCAGGCATTCACGAACGGCTCCGCGACGCCGCCGACAGCCGCCAGCAAGAAGACCTTCAGCGACGGCCTCGCGTCGCTCGGGCAGGGCGTAAAGCAGTACGCCGGCCTGCAATCGAATCTTGGCTCGGTGACGAATTCGATGAACATGTCGTCGCTGCTGGAGGCGGGTTCGAATCCGTCGACCGTGCAGGCGGCGAACTATGTCGCGCAATCGGCGCCGGGGCAGTTGCAGTCGCTCATGCAGACGCTCTCGCAAGCGGTGCAGTACGCGAAGACCAATGGCATTTCGGTGCCGTCGATCGCGACAGCGGCGCTGAGCGGCGCGCATTAACGCGATGTGAAGCGGCGATCACGCGCGCAAAGGAAAAGCGGCGGGGCTCATGCGAGCCACGCCGCTTTTTTCGATCGCGGGAGTTGGTTCAGTAGCTTGCCGCCTGACGCATCGCGAGACGCCTGAGCAGGGGCAGCGCCTGCGGCAGGCCCGATTTGGGCATCGAGGGCGGAAGATACGAAACGTCGGCGACGTCGGCGAGTTGCTGCATGCGCGGGTCGGGATCGAGCACTTCCAGCGCGGGCGGCTCGACCGGTTCGGCTGCGACGCGCTCCGGTTTATCGACGGAAATGCCGAGCGAATGACGCACGTCGACGCCACGGATATGCACCTTGTAACCGGCGTCGGTCACGACGCGTTCGCGCGATTTCCAGAATTCGAGTCCCGACGGCGTCATGGGATGCATCGACACGTATTCGACCACGATCTCATAGCCGCGAACTTTCGGATAATTCAACAGCAATTTGCCTGAACGAATATAACGGATGTAGCGGTCGATCTTCTTTGTGAGCAAATCCTGATGCTTCTCTTCATCGCGCCAGTCCAGATCGTCGAAGAGCCCGACATATACGCGCTTGAAGAGAATATTCACTCCGATGTAATCGATGTCGTCCACGTCACGCAAAGACATGGTCAATCCCCTGCGCCCTCAATCGGGCAAATAACGAAGGATTGCATTGTAACGGATATGCATCGCCCAAAAACCGTGAAACACCGTGTTAACCGGCACAAAATCTCATTTTCGTAAGAGTCCGAATTCTCGATTTAAGCGCATTCCGATTGTCGATAAAAAATGCGACAAATCGAGAATATCTTTATCAATTAACCCTGTCTTCCCGATGTATCCGCGAGACCCCGCGCCGACGGGGTGTTCGCGATTTCCTCGTTACTCATCGCTTCGACTTGCGGCAGCGGCGGTTGCTCGTTGATCCACGCGTTCAGAATCGTCGACGTCACGGCGAGAATCACCGGACCGATGAACAATCCGACTATTCCGAATGCGAACATGCCGCCGAGCACGCCGGAGAGAATCAGCAGCATCGAGAGATTCACGCCGCGCTTGATGAGAATGGGGCGCAGGAAGTTATCGAGCATCGCGATCATGATCGACCACACGAGCAGCATCGAAGCGACGACGGTCGATCCGTTCCAGAAGAGCCATGCAACGCCGCCGAGCAGCGGCAGGAGCGGGCCGATCTGCGCGAGGCACAGCATCAGCATGACCGCGGTGATGATGCCCGCGGCGGGCACGCCCGCAACCGCAAGCCCGATGCCGCCGAGCGCCGATTGCGTGACCGCCGTCACGACGATGCCGAGCGCGACCGCGCGGATCGCGAGGCCGGCGAGCTTGACGGCTTCGGCGCCGCGCTGCGCGGCGATGCGCGTCGCGAAGCGCGTGACGAAGCGGCCGGCCGCCTCGCCGTTGGTGTACAGAATGCCGGAGATGATGACGGTGATCACCATGTGCATGACGAACACGCCGACCACGGCCGCATGCGAAAGCATCCAGCGCGCGACGATCGTCACGTAGGGTTCGAGCTTCGCGAGCAGGCCGCCGGGGCCGGCGTCGGAGAGCATCTGCCATTCCTTCGATACGCGCGCGCCGACGAGCGGCACGTCATGGATCCAGCCCGGCGGCGGCGGCAGCGCGTAGCTCGGCAGACTCTTGACGGCGGCCATGATCTCGCCGCCGTGCTCCGCGAGCGTCGAGATCGCCGAATAGAGCGGCAGCACGATGACGACCAGCAGCATCAGCAGCATGACGGTGGTCGCGATCCAGCGGCGGTTGCCGCAGCGGCGCTGCACGGCGAGCATGAGCGGCCAGGTCGCGACGACGATCGTCGTCGCCCAGATGAGTCCCGGCAGGAACGGGCGCAGCACGTAGAGACTGCCGACCGTGAGCGCGGTCAGGATCGTGATGACGAGCAGAATGCGCGCGATGTCCACCGGCTGGCGGGGATTCGGATTCGGCTGTCCGTTGGATAGGATGGGCATGATGCGTCCGGATAAAGGTGATGATCGAAGCGGCGCCCGCGCAGAGGCCACGCGCGTGACGAGGATGAACGAGCGATAAGCGAAAGCCGGCGATCCGGCAAGCCGCTCCCGGCATCGACGGGCGCAATCATAACGGCACGCCAATCCATACTACTAAAAATCGGCGCCCGTCTTCCCCTGAAATACCCTTCGTGCAGCGCGTGCCGAAACGAACGCGCGCCTTTAACGAAATCTGGAAATGCATTTTTAAATTGCCTATTCTTTTTTGCGGGCGCAGAAGAGGGCACGCAATGTTCCGCCGCGCATAACGAGGCCCACACAAGAACGATTTGGGAGACTGACATGGCCGGTTTTTCCCGTACCTCGCTCGTTGCGCTCATTGTTGCCGTCGGTGCTTTCGGGATCGTGACATCGCCCGGAATCGAAGCCGCCGACGAAATCCAGAACGCCAACACGACGCAAGCCTCGCCAGTCCCGAGCTCGCTGCGATCCATCTCGCAGCAGCAGCTCGACGGCGCCGCGGGCGACAGCGCGTCGTGGCTGCATTCGAACGGATCGTATGCCGAAACGCGCTACGCGCCCGCGACGCAGATCAACACGTCGAACGTCGCCAGGCTCAAACCGGCGTTCATCTTCCAGACCGCCGTGATGGAGTCGATGGAAACCGCGCCGATCGTCTCGAACGGTGTGATGTTCCTGACCACGTCCTACAACCACGTCTACGCGATCGACGCGGTCACGGGCAAGGAGTTCTGGCATTACAAGCACAAGATGGGTCCGGTCACGACGTTCTGCTGCGGTCCGAACAATCGCGGCGTGGCGATCTCGGGCGACCGGCTCTTCATGGGCACGCTCGATTCGAAGCTCGTCGCGCTCGATGCGAAGACCGGCAACGTGCTCTGGTCGACGCAGATCGCCGATCCCGAAGAAGGCTATTCGGAGACGATGGCGCCCGTCGTCGTCGAAGACAAGGTGCTGATCGGCACGAACGGCGGCGAGTACGGCATACGCGGCTTCGTGAAGGCGTTCGACGCGAACTCCGGCCAGTTGCTGTGGACGTTCTACACGATTCCCGATACCGGCAGCGAAGGCGTCTGGGCCGAGAACGACGCCGTCGGCCGCAACATGAAGCGCGACATCGCGGCGGAAAAGAAGACGCTCGCGGAGAAGGGCGGCGACTTCAACAAGACGCTCGGCGGCGGCGTGTGGATGGCGCCCGCGATCGATCGCAAGACGCGCACGGTGTACTTCGTGGTCGGCAATCCGTCGCCGGACCTCTACGGCGCGATTCGTCCCGGCGACAATCTCTATACCGATTCGCTCGTCGCCGTCGATCTCGACAGCGGCAAGTACAAGTGGCACTTCCAGTACATCGCGCACGACGTATGGGATCTCGACGCGGCGAGCCCGCCGATTCTCATCGACGTGAAGGACAAGAACGGGCAGATGATTCCGGGCATCATCCACGGCGGCAAGACGGGCTTCGTCTATGTGCACGATCGCCGCGACGGCAAGCTGATTCGCGTCTCCGAAGCGATGATTCCGCAGGAAGGCGTGTGGACACTGCCGACGCCCACCGGCGCGCGGATGCTGCCGGGCGCGAACGGCGGCGTCGAATGGTCGCCGATGGCCTTCAGCCCGAAGACGCGCATGGCGTATGCGGCGAACCTGCATCAGCCGATGACGTATCAGGTCGAGGAAGTCGCGTACCCCGGCGGCAAGCTGTGGCTCGGCGGCGCGTTCAAGGTGATTCCTTCCGAGCAGCAATGGGGCAGGCTTGTTGCGGTGAACGTCGATACCGGCAAGATCGCGTGGGGCTTCAAGACGGATCAGCCGTTGATCGGCGGCGTACTCGCGACGGCGGGCGGGCTCGTCTTCAACGGCGAAGGCAACGGCCTGTTCCGCGCCTTCGACGCCGCCACCGGCCGCAAGCTCTGGGAGTTCCAGTGCGGCGCGGGGGTCAACGCGCCGGCGGTGTCGTACATGGTGAACGGCAAGCAGTACATCGCGGTCGCGGCGGGCGGCAACACGCAGCTCGACTTCAAGCGCGGCAACAGCCTGCTCGTGTTCGCGCTGCCTTGATGATGACGCCTTCGAAGCGATCGAAACGCGTGCGTGTCTGGCTCGTCTACGCGCTGTGGCTCGTCGCGTGTCTGCTGTTGTCGCTGCCGTCGCTCTCGCGCGCCGCGGACGCGCAGACGGCTGCCGCGACGAAGACCGCCATCTGCACATCGTGCCACGGCATCAACGGCAATTCGACGACGGGCGATTATCCGTCGCTCGCGGGGCAAACGTCGCGCTACATTTATCTGCAATTGCGCGACTTCAAGGCGGGCCGCCGCAGCGATCCGCGGATGTCGCCGATGGCCGCGAATCTCACGCCCGACGACATGCACCTGCTCGCCGATTACTTCGCCGCGCAAAAGCCCATCGCCGCCGATTTCAAGGCGGACCCGGTGAAAGTGGAAGCGGGCAGGAAGAAGTCCGAAGAGATTCTGTGCACGATGTGCCATCTCGGCGGCTTCTCCGGGCAGAACGAGATCCCGCGCGTGGCGGGACAGCAGTATCCGTACATCGTGAAGCAGTTGCAGGACTTCCGCGACCGGAAGCGCACCAACGACGCGGGCAACATGACGAGCGTGTCGAAGAATCTGACCGACGCGGACATCGAGAATCTGGCGAACTACATCGCGAATCTGCAATGACGCATGACAAAACGCCTACGCTTGCTGACCATTTTCCTGTCGATGACATGCGCGATCGCTTACGCGCAACAGGACGCCTACACGCTCAACGAACGCCTGCTTTCCGCGACGCGCGAAGGCGATCAGGCGTCCGTCGCGCGCTTGCTCGATGAAGGCGCGGCGATCGATTCGCGCAATCGCATCGGCGACACGCCGCTCATCAGCGCGTGCAAGAAGGGCCTCGCGCCGATGGCGCGCATGCTGATCGAGCGCGGCGCGAACGTCAGCCAGGCCAACGTGCAGGGCATCACGCCGCTGATGGCCGCGGCCTTCGACGGCAACGACGAAATCGCCGCGCTGTTGATCGCGCGTCACGCGGATGTCGCCGCGACGGATCGCGTCGGCAAGACGGCGATCGAATACGCGGCGGGGCAGGGGCGCACGGCGATCGTGCAGCGTCTGCTCGATGCCGGTGTCGATGTGAACGCGGCGTATCGCAATCATCTGACCGCGCTGATGTGGGCGGCAGGCTACGATCGCGACGAAACCGCGTCGATGTTGCTCGCGCGCGGCGCGAAACGCGATCTGCGCGACGATCGCGGCCTGACAGCGAAGGACATCGCCGAGCAGACGCATTCGATGCGCGTCGTCGAGTTGCTGTCGAAGGGTTAATCGGCCGGGGAGCGTTGCGCGCCGACGCGCTGCAAATCGCTGGCCTCGGCCGTTTCGCGAACACGCGGCCGCGTCACGCGAACGCGTCGATGCCATCGACGAGACGTTGCGCGAGACGCGGTTGCCGCAACTGCTCGATCCACCATTGCAGCGCGCGGCCTTCGTGATCGCCGCGCCAGCCCACATACAACACGTTCGGCTCGCGCGGATCGGCGGTTTCCTTTTCGACGAGTTCGCCGCGCGCAAACAACGCCTGCACGCGATACCGCGGCACCCAGCCCGTGCCCAGGCCTTGCCGCTGGGCGAGAATTTTTGCGCGCATCGTCGGCACGGCGAGCGCGGCCTGACCGCCGAGCACGCCGTAAGCGCGGCCCGCCGAACGCGACGAATCCGCGACGACAACCGCACGATGCGCCGCGATCTGCTCGCGCTTGAGTGGCCCGCTGACGCTCGCGAGCGGATGACGCGGCGACACGGCGAACACCCACTGCATCACGCCGAGCTCGAACCAGCGCAGACCGGGAATCGCGGGCGGCTCGTTGGTCGCGCCGACGATCAGATCCGCGCGGCCGTCGCGCAACGCTTCCCAGGTGCCGGAGAGCACTTCGTGCGTGATGCGCAGCGCCACGCCGGAACCGAGCGCATCGAACGCCTGCACGACCGGCAGCAGCGTCTCGAATTCGAGGATTTCATCGCAGACGAGCCACAGCCGGTCTTCCCAGCCGCTCGCGACCTGCTTCACGCGCTGCGTGAGCCGCGACACGTCGAGCATCAGGCGCGAGGCTTCATCGGCGAGAAGATGTCCGGCGGGCGTCAGTTGCAGCCGATAACGCCGCCGGTCGAAGAGCAGCGCGTCGAAACGTGTTTCCAGTTGCCGCGCCGCGTGCGACACGGTGGACGGCGCCTTGCCGAGCCGCGCCGCCGCGCGCGACAAGCTGCCGGTTTCACGAATCGCATCGAGTAGCGAGAGTTCTTCCTCTGACAACATGTTCGACTCCATCGAACGAGTTCATCGTCCGGATCGTACGGCAAAAGCGCGGCGGGGGGCCAACCTGAGCGTCATCGGATAACCGAACCTTCGATGGAGCTGAACGATGAAAACCTTCCTGCACACGATCCGCCGCGCCGTTGGCATGCTTGTCGCCGCCGCTGCGCTGCAACCGTCCGCGTATGCCACGAACGCGCCGCGCCCGCCGCAACCCGTCGCCGCCGCGAGCGCGATGCAGTCCCGCACGATCGATGCGAACGGCGTCGAACTGCACTATTTGCAAGTTGGACACGGCGACGCGACGCCCGTCGTCCTCCTGCATGGCTACACGGAAACGAGCCGCATGTGGCAACCGCTGATGACGCGTCTTGGCGGTGAGCGCGTCGTAATCGCGCCGGATCTGCCGGGCGCGGGCGGCTCGGCGATGCCCGCTGCCGGCTACGACAAGAAGACGCTCGCGCAAGACATTCACGCGATGGTGCAAGCGCTAGGCTATCGCAAGGTGAAGCTGGTCGGGCATGACATCGGGCTGATGGTCGCGTATGCGTACGCCGCGCAATATCCCGACGAAGTCGAAAGCATCGTGCTGATGGACGCGTTTCTGCCGGGCGTCGGCGACTGGCAGAAAGTCTGGCTGTTGCGCGATAAATGGCACTTCAATTTCTGCGGCGACACGCCCGAAAAGCTGGTTCGCGGACGCGAGCGCGTTTTCTTCGAGCACTTCTGGAACGACTTCGCCGCCGATCCCGCGCATTCGGTGAGCGAAGCCGATCGCCGCTATTATTCGGCGCAATACGCGCGCAACGGCCGCATGCGCGCGGGTTTCGAATACTTTCATGCGTTCCCGCAAGACGCGGACGATTTTGCCGCGTTCGCGAAGACGCCGCTTCCGATGCCGATGCTCGTCCTCACCGGCGAGCGCGCGTCGGGCACGTTTCTGATCGATCAGGCGAAGCTCGTCGCGACGAACGTGCAAGGCGTGGTCGTGCCGGGCGCGGGCCACTGGCTGATGGAAGAAGCGCCGGACGCGACGATGGCGCAACTCGTGCGCTTCATCGAACAAGACTGATTGATATGAATGCCGTGGCGCGCCGATTGCGCCACCCCACGCAAGGAGAATCGAAATGGGACTGCTCGTCGACGGAAAATGGCAGGACAAGTGGTACGACACGTCATCCACGGGCGGACGCTTCGTGCGCAAGGACGCGGCGTTTCGCAACTGGGTCACGGCGGACGGCGATACCGGCTTCAAGGCCGAGGCAGGGCGTTATCACCTGTATGTGAGTCTCGCGTGCCCTTGGGCGCATCGCACGCTCATCATGCGCGCGCTCAAGGGGCTGGAAGCGATGATCGACGTATCGGTCGTCAACTGGCTGATGCTCCAAAACGGCTGGACCTTCGACGACGCGCCGGGCGTCGTGCCCGATTCGATCAACGGCGCGCGCTATCTGCATCAGGTGTACACCGCCGCCGATCCGCATTACACCGGTCGCGTCACGGTGCCGATTCTGTGGGACAAACAGCGCGGGACGATCGTCAATAACGAGTCGTCGGAAATCATTCGGATGCTGAATTCGGCGTTCGACGGCATCGGCGCGAAGCCGGGCGATTACTATCCGCGCGAGTTGCGCGAAGAGATCGACACGCTCAACGCGCGCATTTACGACACGGTCAACAATGGCGTCTACAAGGCGGGTTTCGCGACGACGCAAGCCGCCTACGAGGAAGCGGTGATGCCGCTCTTCGAGACGCTCGATTTTCTCGAAGAACGCCTCGGCACGCACCGCCATATCGCGGGCGACCGGTTCACCGAAGCCGACATTCGCCTCTTCACGACGCTCGTGCGCTTCGACGCCGTGTACTTCGGCCACTTCAAGTGCAATCTGCGGCGCATCGCGGATTATCCGAATCTGTCAAAGTTCGTGCGCGACGTTTACGCGATGCCGGGCATCGCCGCGACCGTGAACTTCGAGCACATCAAGCGGCATTACTACGAGAGCCATCGGACGATCAATCCGACGGGCATCGTGCCCGCCGGACCGGTGCTCGATTTCGTCGCTTCTCAATCGTACTGATACACGCCGCGCTTCGTCTTGCGACCGAGGCGTCCCGCCGACACGAGCTCGCGCAACAGCGGGCAGGCGCGGTACTTGGAATCGCCGAAGTCCTTGAGGAACACGTCCATCACCGAGAGGCACACGTCGAGGCCGATCAGGTCCGCGAGCGCGAGCGGTCCGATCGGATGATTCGCGCCGAGCTTCATGCCGGCGTCGATTTCCTCCGCGCTCGCGACGCCTTCGTACAGCACGAAGAACGCTTCGTTGATCATCGGCACGAGAATGCGGTTGACGACGAAGCCCGGCGAATTGCGCACGCCGATCGGCGATTTGTCGAGCTTCTCGGTGAGTTCGCGCACGGCGGACGCGGTTTCATCGCTCGTCTGCACGCCGCGAATCACTTCGACGAGTTGCAGGAGCGGCACCGGATTGAAAAAGTGCATGCCGATGAAGCGCTCGGGCGTGGCGAGCGTCGCGGCGAGCGCGGTGATCGAAATCGACGACGTGTTCGACGCGATGATCGCATCGGCGCGCGCGGCGTCTTCGATCTGCTTCAGAATGCGGTTCTTGAGCTCGGCGTTCTCGGTCGCGGCTTCGATGACGATGTCCGCTGCGGCGAGACGCCCGTAATCGGTCGACGTTTCGATGCGCGTCAACGCCGCGTCGCGCGCCGATGCCTCCAGCTTGTCCTTCGACACGAGCCGCTCGAGGCTGCCCGTCAGCGTTTTGATGCCTTTTGCGAGCGCGGCGTCGGTGACGTCGATCATCACGACCTTGAAGCCCGCGACGGCGGCGACCTGCGCGATGCCGTTGCCCATGGTTCCTGCGCCGACGATGCCGACGGTCTGAATCTTCATGCTTTTGCTCCTCCTTGATCTGCGCCGGCGCGTGCGGCCGGCAAACCGGAAAGGGTCGAAAGCGCGCGAGGCGCGTCCAGGCATCGATTCTAACCAGCGGAAAAGGCGGTCAGATCTTTTGGCGCGATGCCGTTTGCGTCGCAAAACGCAAGGTATCGGTCGAGTCCGCTTTTCCAGTTTTCGGCGGCGAGGACGTGGCCCTTGTCGTTCACGAACAGCAGTTCGCCCTGAATGATATTGAGCGTGACGATGTCCGCGCCCCCCGAATCCGGTGGCAGCGCCTCGGGCGTGTGGCTCGAACCCGCCGTCTCGTACACGATGCTGCCCGGCTCCGCGATCCACTCGTGCTCGCGATATTTCCAGCGCCCCTGCACCGTATAGACGATCACGGTTCCCGTATGACGATGACGGGGCATCTCGCCTTTCGCCGGCGCCTTCATCATCGCGATGACTTCGCCGCGAACCGGGTCGAGCTTGAAATACTTGACGAGCACGCGCTCGCTGTACGGCGTGAACGGCACCCACGGCAGGTCGGCGTCGTTGAGGCACGAGGTCTGGATCTGTTCGAACAGCATGATGTAGCTCCTTTCGGGAACGGCCATTTTATGCACTGCCGCGCGCGTCGAACATTGGCCGAATGGCCGACCCCTTCATTCAAGCCGGAAGGCGCGGTATCTGCTATCGTCCACGCCATGTCGACCATCATCACCGTTTCCAATCTGTCCAAGACCTACGGGTCGGACTTTCGCGCGCTCAGGGACATCAACCTCGAAATCCGTCGCGGCGAGATTTTTGCGCTGCTCGGCCCGAACGGGGCGGGCAAAACGACGCTCATCAGCACCGTCTGCGGCATCGTCAATCCGAGCGAGGGCAAAGTGACCGTCGCCGGTCACGATATCGTCACCGACTATCGCGCCGCGCGCGCGATGATCGGTCTCGTGCCGCAGGAACTCACCACCGACGCCTTCGAAACCGTCTGGGCGACCGTGTCGTTCAGCCGCGGGCTTTTCGGGCGGCCGAAGAATCCGGCTTACGTCGAGAAGGTGCTGAAATCGCTGTCGCTCTGGGCGAAAAAGGACAACAAGATCATGACGCTTTCGGGCGGCATGAAGCGGCGCGTGCTGATAGCGAAGGCGCTCGCGCACGAACCGGAGATTCTGTTTCTCGACGAGCCGACCGCGGGCGTCGACGTCGAATTGCGCCGCGACATGTGGAACCTTGTGCGAGAGCTGCAGGGCAACGGCGTGACCATCATCCTGACGACGCACTACATCGAGGAAGCGGAGGAGATGGCGGATCGCATCGGCGTCATCAATCGCGGCGAAATCGTGCTCGTCGAGGAAAAACGCGAGCTGATGCGCAAGCTCGGGCAGAAGAAGCTCACGCTGCAACTCGAACATCCGCTCGCCGAAATTCCGACGCAGCTTCAGCCCTACGGCCTCGCGCGTTCGGCGGACGGCGGCGAACTCACGTACACATATGACGCGCAGGACGAGCCGGGCCGCATTATTGCGCTGCTTCGTCACGTCGACGAAGCCGGCGTGCGTTTCAAGGATCTGCAAACGACGCAAAGCTCGCTTGAAGATATTTTCGTGAGCCTCGTCAGGGAAGCCAAATGAATCTATACGCCGTTCGCGCGATCTACCGTTTCGAGATGGCGCGCGCCGGGCGCACGCTGATGCAAAGCATCGTGTCGCCGGTCATTTCCACATCGCTTTATTTCGTCGTCTTCGGCGCGGCCATCGGCTCGCGCATTCCGGAAGTCGACGGCATCAGCTACGGCGCGTTCATCGTGCCCGGCCTCGTGATGCTGTCGCTGCTGACGCAAAGCATCGCCAATGCGTCGTTCGGCATCTATTTCCCGAAGTTCACGGGCACCATCTACGAATTGCTGTCCGCGCCGGTGTCGTACTTCGAGCTCGTCGTGAGCTATGTCGGCGCGGCGGCGACGAAGTCCGTCATTCTCGGGCTCATCATTCTTCTGACCGCGCGGTTATTCGTGCCGCTCAGAATCGATCATCCGGTGTGGATGATCGTCTTTCTGCTACTCACGTCGGTAACGTTCAGCCTGCTCGGGTTCATCATCGGCATCTGGGCCGACGGCTTCGAGAAGCTGCAGATCATTCCGCTGCTGATCGTCACGCCGCTCACGTTCCTCGGCGGCAGCTTCTATTCGATCAATATCCTGCCGCCGTTCTGGAAGGCGGTCGCGTTGTTCAATCCGGTCGTCTATCTGATCAGCGGCTTTCGGTGGAGCTTTTACGGACTCGCCGATGTCCACGTCGGCGTGAGTTTCGGCATGACGCTGGTGTTTCTTGCGGTGTTTATCGCGATCGTCGCGTGGATCTTCAAGACGGGATACCGGTTCAAGACGTAGCGCGGCGCCGGCTGTCAACCAAGGCATGAGGGCGTTCATCGTATGAAGATCATGAGGCGCACGAAGCGCAATTTTCTCGGTGCGATGGCGGCCGCCTTCACGGGCGGGTTTCCCTCGGCGCCCGCCAGATCGTACGAAATCGATCACACCAGCGCGGACTGGCGGCGCCGTCTGTCGTCGGAACAATTCCGCGTGCTGAGGCGCGGCGGCACCGAGCCGCCGTTCTCGAGCCCGCTGCTCAAGGAACGCCGCGACGGCACATACGCGTGCGCGGGATGCGGATCCGCGCTGTTTTCGTCGGCGACGAAATTCGATAGCGGCACCGGCTGGCCGAGCTTCTGGAAGCCGGTCGATGGCGCAGTCGCGACGCACGCGGACGCGACCGGCCACATGCGCAACGAGGTCCATTGCCGGCGCTGTGGCGGGCATCTCGGCCACGTTTTCGACGACGGTCCGAAACCTACCGGCCTGCGCTATTGCATGAACGGCGCGGCGCTTGAATTCCTGCACGACGAAGCCTGACAACGCGCAGTCATCCATCCATTTCTAGCCGACTCGCCATGAACGCACCTGAACTCGAGCTCGATGCCGCGAAGACCGCGCTCGTGCTGATCGATTTGCAGGCGGGCATCACCGCCTTGCCCGTGCAACCTCACTCCGCCGCGAGCGTGCTCGCCAATGCGCGCGCGCTCGCCGACCGCTTTCGCGCGCTCGGCGCGCCGGTCGTGTTCGTCAAGGTCGCGTTTCCGAACGCCCCCGGCGGCTTGCGGCCGATCACCGACGCAGGTCAGGCGCAGGAAGCGCCGGAGCCGGCGGGCTGGAGCGACCTGTGCGCGGAACTGGACGTGCAAGCAACCGATATCGTCGTCACGAAGCGGCAGTGGGGCGCGTTCTACAATACCGACCTCGACTCGCATCTGCGCCGGCGCGGCATCGGCACGATCGTGCTGGGCGGCATCGCGACGGCGATCGGCGTCGATTCGACGGCGCGCGGCGCGCACGAGCGCGGTTATCAGCAAGTGTTTGTCGAGGACGCGATGAGCGATCTCAACGCCGACACGCACGAATCGACCTGCCGCTACATCTTTCCGCGCATCGGGCGTATTCGTTCGACGCAGCAGGTGCTCGCCGCGCTGGCATAGCGGCGCGTGTCGCCTATCCTGTAGCGTACGTCCGATATCGACGGACGCGAGAGGTGCGGCGATGGCGGCCATTCCCAAAGTAGCGATCGCGTGTCAGGGCGGCGGCAGCCATGCGGCATTCGCCGCGGGCGTGCTCGACCGGCTGCTGAGCGGCGAGTTCGTCAACCGCTTCGAACTGGTGGCGCTGTCCGGCACGTCGGGCGGCGCGATGTGCAGCGCGCTCGCGTGGTGCGGACTGCTGCTCGGCGGCCCGCCCGACGCCAGGCGGCGTCTCGCCGCGTTCTGGAAGGATCTGGAAGCGCGCGACGGGCCGGATATCGTCGTCAACGCGGTCGGTACGTGGTACGCACGCTTGCCCGTCAATGCGGAGATCAGTCCGTATCTGTATCCGCCGATAGCCGAAGAACGCCTGCGCGAACTGCTCGCCAAGCATCTGCCTTTCGCGTCGCTTCCCGCCGATCCGCAACTGCGCGCGAAGCCGACGCTTCTCGTCGGCGCAACGGACGTGCGTTCGGGCGACCGCGTGATCTTTCCCGGCGACAGGCTCGATCAGGACCAACTGGTCGCCTCGGCTGCGGTGCCGCCGCTGTATCGCGCGGTCGCGGCCGATGGGCGCATGTGCTGGGACGGCCTCTTCAGCAGCAATCCGCCGGTGCGCGAATTCACCGACTTCGCGCTCGATTCGCGGCCCGACGAAATCTGGGTCGTGCAGATCAATCCGCAGTATCGGCGCGAGTTGCCTGAATCGATGAACGAGATCATCGACCGTCGCAACGAGTTGTCCGGCAATCTCGCGCTCGGGCAGGAGCTTTACTTCACGACGCGCGTGAACGAACTGCTTGCAGCCGATGCGTCGCTCGAAAAGCGCTACAAGCCGATCAAGGTTCGCGTCGTGGAGATGCATCTCGACGCGAAGGATTATCCCGGGCCGCTCGACTATGCATCCAAGCTCGATCGCAATCCGGCGCTGATTCATGCGTTGATGCGCAAAGGACGCGAGCGCGCGGAATGGTTCTTCGACGCCCGCTCCGACTGGCCGCGCGAGGGCACCGCCCCGCACAGAAGCGTCTATGCGACGACGCCCGCGGCGATGTCGGCGAAAGCGTGAGTGGAGATTCGGACTCCGTGACAATCGAACTGCGTTTCATTGTTTAGGAGATTTCTTATGTCCTCGGTTTTTCTGTTCGCCTATTTTTCACTTACTCGCTGGCGGGGCCCCGCCCGTCAATCGAGTTGCCCGTTCATCACCGTGATCGGGAGTAGCGCTTGTCCCCGAGCGCTGGACGCGCGCCGCACCCTACGGCGCGCGTCCCTTTTTTTATGCGGCCGTAGCCGCAACCAGTCGAACCAGCGTGATCTCTGAAGGCGCGCCCAGCCGCTTGGGCGGTCCCCAATAGCCGGTTCCACGGCTCGTATAGACCCACAGTCCGTTGAACTTAACGAGTCCGGCGACGAACGGCTGTTGCAGCCGCACGAAGAAATTCCACGGCAGGAATTGACCGCCATGCGTGTGCCCCGAGAGCTGTAGCGTGAAGCCCGCTTCGGCGGCGGCCGTGGCGCTGCGCGGCTGGTGCGCGAGCAGCACGCGCACGATGGCGTCGTCGGGTGCGCCGCTGATCGCCTTCGCGGGATCGCTGCGATGCGCCGGATCGAAACTGCCCGCGCTGAAATCCGTGACGCCCGCGACCACGGCTTGAGCGCCGTCATGATTCAGCACGACATGCTGATTGAGCAGCACGGTCAGGCCGAGACGCCGAAATTCGGCGATCCACTTGTCCGCGCCTGAGTAATATTCGTGATTCCCGGTGACGAGAAACGCGCCATGCCGCGCGCTGAGGCCCGCGAGCGGGCGTGTGTGATCGGCGAGATTCGGCACGCTGCCGTCGACGACATCGCCTGTCACGGCGATGAGATCAGGTTCGAGCCCGTTCACGGCGGCGACGATGCGTTCCACATAGTGCCGCTTGATCGTCGGGCCGACGTGGATGTCGCTGATCTGCGCAATCGTGAAACCCTGGAGCGCGGCCGGGAGATTGTCGATGGGCACATCCACGCTCACGACCGGCGCGCGCCGCCGCGCGTTGTAGAAACCGATCGCGGAGAAGAGCACGGCGAGGAGCGGCACGGCGAGCGCGCTATAGCCGACGAGCATCGGCGAACCGACGGGCGCGCCGCGCAGCCAGTCGGCGAGATGCACGAAGAGGAGCATCACGTCGCGCGCGAAGGTCAGCAAGAGCAGCGACGAGAAAAAACCGAGCGCCGTCAGCCCGAACCAGGCGAGGCGATCCGCAAGCGACTGCGGTTCGATCTGCCGGGCCGCCATGCCGAGCGGAATCGTGATGACCGATGCCGCAAGCAACAGCGCCGCCAGCACCTTGAGCGGCAGGCCGACGGGCGCATCCGGGATGAGCCGGACGCCCACATAGATATGAAACAGAACGCCGATGCCGATGAAGCGGAGAAAGAATGCCGAGCGTCGCATAGCGCTCCTGGAGAGATCGGGGAAGCGGCAAGGAGACGGGCGGCGCGCGCCCGTGGCGGATATGGGGCCGATTCTACCGGTTAGACGCCGGGCGCGCCTTTGTCGACGCGCGTCGCGGAGAAGATGGCGAATCGTAATATATCGTTCGAATGGCTCGGCGCACGCGGCGCGGACGTTATAAATACGCCGCCTCGACTGTCGTTGCGACAGTCGCACGGCGGAATTTCCGCATCGCGTTTTTATTCGAGGAGTCCATTCAATGAATCTGAAACTGTGTGCCGCTGCAATCCTTTCCCTGTCCGCAATCGTCGCTTCGACGGGCACGGCGCTCGCGCAAGACAGAACGCTGGCGGCGACCGCGGAACAAGTCGTGAGCCAGGAGCAGCCGGTTCATATCCGGGCGCAGATCGTCGGCATCGATCGCGCGAATCGCGCGCTGATGGTGCGCGGCGCGAACGGTGATTCGACCGTCCAGGTGGGCAAGGAAGTCAAAGGCTTCGAGCAATTGAAAGTCGGCGACCAGATCGACGTCACCTACAAGGCCGCGTTGCTCGTCAGCGCCGAGAAAGTGACGGGCGCGGCCAAGGGCGACCGTACGCGCATCGATACGACGACCTATCAGCCGACCGTGGGTGCCGACGGCGTGACGGGTTTCGATGCGACGCGCCGCATCGAGACGATCGCGACGGTCGAAAGCGTCGACGTGAAGAAGCGCAAGATCACGCTGCGCGGCGCATGGCGCACCGAGACGCTCGACCTCACGCCGGGCATGGCTGCCGAGAAGCTGAAGAAGGGCGACACGATCCATGCGGTGTACGTGTCGGCGACGGCGGTGCAAGTGACGTCGGCACAATGATCGGCAGGACGTTCTGAACGGCAAAAAGCCTCGGCACGAAAGTGAACTGCACCCCAAAAGTTGGACACCCGTTCAACGATTTGGGGTGTTTTTTCATGAGCAAGTACAGCGCACGACTC
>NZ_JALQDZ010000034.1:0-2078 GCF_023630985.1 Caballeronia sp. ATUFL_F1_KS39
GGCTGAGTCCTGTGATGTACAGAACTCAGCCCTTAGCGGCCTAGCCCAAAACTGTCCAACTTTGCGGGGTCAGTTCAAAGCGCCGAGGCTTTTTCTTTTCGCGTCAACGAAACGCGATCACACCGCCATGCAGAGATACTTGATGACGACGTAATCGTCGATGCCGTAATGCGAGCCTTCGCGCCCGAGGCCCGACTGCTTCACGCCGCCGAACGGCGCGACTTCGTTCGAGATGAGGCCGGTGTTGATGCCCACCATGCCGTATTCCAGCGCTTCGGCGACGCGCCAGATGCGGCCGATGTCGCGGCTATAGAAGTACGCGGCGAGGCCGAACTCGGTGTCGTTGGCGAGCTGCACGACTTCATCGTCGGACGAGAATTTGAAGATCGGCGCGAGCGGGCCGAAAGTTTCTTCCTTCGCCACTTTCATGTCCGGCGTGACGCCGGTCAGTACGGTCGGCTCGAAGAACCCGTGACCGAGCGTGTGCCGCTTGCCGCCCGAAGCGAGCGCGGCGCCTTTCGCGAGCGCGTCCGCGATATGCGATTCGACCTTTTGCACGGCCGCTTCGTTGATGAGCGGCCCGAGCGCGACGCCGCTTTCCGTGCCGCTTCCGACCTTGAGCTTGCTCGCGGCTGCCGCGAGCTTTTGCGCGAAGGCATCGTAGACGCGCTCGTGGACGTAGAAGCGGTTCGTGCACACGCAGGTTTGTCCGCTATTCCGATATTTCGATGCAATCGCGCCTTCCACGGCGGCGTCGAGATCGGCGTCGTCGAATACGATGAACGGTGCGTTGCCGCCGAGTTCCAGCGTCACCTTTTTGACGGTCGGCGCGCTTTGCGCCATCAGCAGACGGCCGACCGCCGTCGAGCCGGTGAACGACAGCTTGCGCACGATCGGATTGCCCGTCATTTCGCCGCCGATCGCTTTCGGATCGCCGGTCAGGATGCTGAGCACGCCTTTCGGCAGGCCCGCGCGTTCTGCGAGCACCGCGAGCGCGAATGCGGAGAAGGGCGTTGCTTCGGCGGGCTTCACGACGATCGGGCAGCCGGCTGCGAGCGCCGGTCCGACCTTGCGCGTGATCATCGCGGCGGGGAAGTTCCACGGCGTGATTGCGGCGCAGACGCCGATCGGTTCCTTGGTCACGACGATGCGCTTGTCGGCGGCGGGCGTGGCGAGCGTATCGCCGGCGACGCGCTTGCCTTCCTCCGCGAACCATTCGATGAACGACGCCGCGTAGGTGATTTCGCCCTTGGCTTCGGCGAGCGGCTTGCCTTGCTCGGTCGTGAGGATGAGGGCGAGATCGTCGGCGTTTGCCATCATCAGGTCGAACCAGCGGCGCAGGATGGCCGCGCGTTCCTTCGCGGTTTTTTTGCGCCAGGCGGGCCAGGCGGTGTTGGCGGCATCGATCGCGCGGCGCGTTTCGGTTGCGCCCATGTTGGGGACTTTGCCGAGGGATTCTCCCGTTGCCGGGTTCACCACTTCAAACGTTTCGCCGTTGTCGGCTTGTTGCCATTCGCCGTCGATGTACGCTGCGTGACGCAAGAGCGTCGGGTCTTTCAGGTGTTCTTTCAGGCTCATTTGCTAGTCCTTTCGTGTCGGCTCGGGGTTGTCGCTGGATCCCGTTCTCGTGTCGGCTCCGGTGTTTCGCCGGATCCCGTTTTCTTAGTGGTCTATTAGCACTGCCCCTGTGCGGGGCGGCACTCACTTTCTTTGCTGCTGCAAAGAAAGTAAGCAAAGAAAGCAGCTACTGATACGCCCGCGGTCACACGCAATTTGGGTAGTCCTCTCGTCCATCGTGGGCTGCCTAAAGAGTGCCCTCATAGGCCCCATCGAGCTTGGCTCGCGCACGGTCTGTGTCATCGCACCACACACGAAACTGGTTCAGCACCAAATAGCTCCAGCCCGCTTCGCGGCCGTCCGGTCAATCGGGTCCGCGCGTGCTTCGCTACTAACGTCTCAATCTCGCTGCACTTGCCGCACGTTGGTTTCCCTTGCATACCGGGCGGCAGCGCGTAGCGCTGTGCCGAAGCTCTTTCGTGCTGAACCAGTGTCCTCAGCGTTTTCGGGCGGCGGACCGT